>CAZRLV010000139.1:0-8677 GCA_964600955.1 uncultured bacterium | reverse complement strand
TCACCTCTAAGTTGTGGGCCATGCCTGGCACACATGGATCCCCCGGTCAAGCCGTGGGATAACGAGAGGGAGCCGGAGGATAACAGAACTGAGGGATGGCCCTATCATACTCTTCTCTTTCTCCTGACTTCTGAATTCTGTTTTCTGACTTCTCCTATTCCAATGATTCCTTCGGTTCCGATAGTTCTCTAGTTCCTTCCTCATATTCACTTTCCCCCAAATTTGTTTAGATAATAAGCTATTGAGGGTAGATCATAGCGATCGAAATCTGTTTTGCCGCTCTCGCCTTCCAATCTTGCAGCCAACTGCTCAAGGTTCATGTTGCGCTCCATAGCCAGAGACCAGAGGATATTCCGGGCATTCTTCCTTAGCTCCGCCTGGTCATTCTCCCAGAGGACTTTGCGGCAAAAATATGAAGTTCTCTCGAAGGTCTGGCGTGTAATATCCATCCATCTGAAAGTTCTAGACCGATCCAAAAGCTCTCCCTCATCATTGATGGAATACTCAAAAGCAAGACTTTTTAAAAGCTCAATGGAACGATTCACCTCCTCGGGATTCACATGGTTCGATACCGGGGTAACGAAGGTACAGTATTCATAGCTCTCACCATGGGGCTGCAAGAGAGGCCCCAGAAATAAAATGGAATGCTCCATCTCAAAAATTGTCATCTGATCCGCTCGACTGGAATGCCCGGGTGTTTTTATGAGGAGATAGCGACGTCCGTTAAATTTTACGAATTCCTCATCCTGCACCAGAGGATAAAATTCAATTCCACTGGCCAGTTTTTCGTTTTTCTTATGGGCCAAGACCTTAAAGCTAAAGAACTCGGGCTCAAGGGAAGCCAGGTGCGTAAATAATTGTAGATTCCGCTGAACTTCAGGAGAGGAATGCGTGATAAAGATGCAGGTCAATGGGATGCGCTTGCAGCGGATGGCATAAAGCACCTCGATGACATCTTCAAGCCCGCATGAACCCGGATTGATCAAATGTATGGAATCACCTTGCGTCAGGGCCAGACTTCTTGTACCGACACGCACCAGACCCGGGATGGGGTAGGTATCCTGTACCTCTTGGCTAATACGTGTTTCGAGTTCTGCCGGTGAGAGCTCAATCAGTTCCTCAAGCGCTTGCGCATCTTTCTTTTTCAACATCATCCAGCCCTCCCTTCAAATCCTGCATATAAGACTTCAGGTATTTTCCTGTGTAGGAGCGAGATTCAGACAATAACTCCTCTAGACCCCCCTGGTAGATGACTTCGCCCCCCTTTTCGCCCCCTTCAGGACCCAGGTCAACAATATAGTCACAGCAACGAATCACATCCATATTATGTTCAATAACGACCACTGTATTGCCTTCGTCCACCAAACGACGCAAAACCTGCAGTAGTTTGTTAATATCATCAAAATGCAGCCCTGTCGTGGGTTCGTCCAGAAGATAAAGGGTCTTGCCCTTGGAACGCCGGGCCAGTTCACGCGAAAGTTTAACGCGTTGCGCTTCACCACCGGATAAGGTTGTAGCCGATTGTCCCAGGTGAATATAACCCAGACCCACATCCTGAAGAGTGCCGAGAATTCTGCGAATGGGAGGGATTTTTTCAAAAAGCTTGCAGCCCTGATTGACTGTCAGGGCCAAAACCTCAGCGATGGTTTTACCTCGGTAGCGAATTCTCAAGGTAGCTTCGTTAAATCGTTGCCCTTTGCAGGCTTCGCAAGTCACAAAAACATCCGGCAAAAAGTGCATCTCTACCTTGATGACCCCGGCCCCCTGGCAAGTTTCACAACGTCCTCCCTTAACATTGAAGCTGAATCGCCCGGGTTTGTATCCATAGGCTCTCGATTCCTCCAGGCTTGAGAACAGGTTGCGAATATGATCGAATACCTTCACATAGGTAGCTGGGTTGGAGCGTGGTGTTCTACCAATGGGCTGTTGATTGATATCCACCACTCCGTCAAAAGCTTCAAAACCACGGATCTCACCGCAGTCACCCACGGAATTGCAGGTATTATAGAAATGGTTCTGCGCCGCAGGCCACAGCACAGAGTTGATTAGCGAGGACTTCCCAGCTCCAGAGACTCCGCTAATGGCTATCAAAGACCCTACGGGCATTTCGACCTTCACATTTTTTAGATTATTATGCGTCACACCAAGCAATTGCAGAGAATTCTTACTTGCAGCAGGGGTTTGCCTGGAAGCATGAATATGCCGGCTTCCTCGCAGATATTGTCCTGTGAGAGAGTCCGGACTGTCTAACAAGCCCTTGTACTTGCCTGAATAAACAATCTCTCCACCGCGAATTCCAGCTCCTGGACCAAAGTCCACAATATGATCCGCTGTACGGATGGTATCGTAATCATGTTCTACCACCAGAACCGAGTTTCCAATATCTCTCAAATGTAGGAGGGTCTCGATGAGGCGGTCATTATCCCTTTGATGTAGCCCAATAGAAGGCTCATCAAGGATGTATAAAACCCCAGTCAACTCACTCCCGATCTGTGATGCCAGGCGGATTCGCTGGCTTTCCCCCCCTGAAAGAGTCGGAGCCAGTCGATCCAGGGAAAGATAATTTAAACCTACGGCATTGAGAAAGCCAAGCCGTGAACGAATTTCCTTGAGAACCTCCTCAGCCACTTGCAGCTCATTCCCCTTTAATGAGATATTCTCAAAAAACTCCAGGGCTGAACCAATGGTCATGGAACAAAGATGGGAAATAGATTGATTCTGGATCAAGACATAATTGGAGTTCTTACACAGCCTTGATCCGCCACAAGCTGGACAACTGACGTTTTTTAAATAGCGTGAATGCGAATCGCGCAGTTCCGTACGTTCCCCGGCAGCCTCGCGAATGCGGTTCAGATAAGAATGTACCAATCCCTGAAAATGGCGGGATTTTCGCGACGATGACGTCTTTGTTTGCTGATGAGGGGCGGTTTTTTCAGGACTCCCATAGAAAATCAGGTTTTTTTGAGTCTCACTCAACTCTGAAAAAGGTAAAGAACGATCCACACCAATCTGATTTAAGATGGAATTGATCACGCGATAGGTCCAACCCTTTTTACGTTTCATGGCCGGTGCCCAGGGAATAATTGCCCCTTTTGCGATTGAGAGATTTTCGTCGGCGACAAAAGCATTCTCGTCAATGACCCATTGGGTGCCAAGCCCATTGCAGTCCACACACATCCCCAGGGGCGAATTGAATGAAAAAGCCTGAGGTGAAAGTTCGGCAAAGGAAAGGCGACAGCGGGTACATGCCAGTTTTTCGCTGAGAATAATATCTTCTTCTGTATCCAGTCGATGGACGATGATGCTGCCATCAGAATGAGACAGGGCGGTTTCCACACTATCGGTGATCCGGTTACGAATCTCAGCTTTAATCACGATGCGATCCACAACCAGTTCCAGGTTATGTTTGAGCTTTTTATCCAGTTCAATTTTATCTTCAAGATCAAGCACTTGCTGATTCACACGCATACGGCTGAACCCAAGTTTGCGTGCTTGGTCAAACACCTCTTTATACTCCCCCTTGCGGTTAATTACCTGGGGACTGAGAAGCATCAGTCGCGTGCCCTCGGGCCAGCTTAGAATAAAGTCCACCATTTGCTCTGCGGACTGCTTGCCCACAGGACTTGAGCAGGAAGGACAATGCTGATGACCTACACGGGCAAAAAGCACACGCAGATAGTCATGAATCTCGGTAACGGTTCCTACCGTCGAGCGTGGATTTTTGCTGGCCGCCTTTTGCTCGATGGAAATTGTGGGAGATAGACCCTTGATATAGTCATAATGAGGCTTTTCCATCTGACCCAGGAACTGTCTGGCATAGGAAGACAGAGATTCTACATAGCGCCGCTGCCCCTCGGCGTAAATGGTATCAAATGCTAATGAGGATTTGCCGGACCCGCTCACCCCCGTGAAAACCACCAATTTACCCTTGGGAATCTCCAGAAAAATATCTTTTAAATTATGCTCTCTAGCTCCCTTAATGACTAATTTGTTCTGCATGGTCAAACTTGATCTTGGTTTCTGTCTGAGTTTGCGCCAAAGTTACGTTTGGAATAAGCACTGCGAGCCGATTCTTCCTCACGCACCCTTGCGTTTTCCACGGCGAAAGAGAGCTGTTGCGCCACTCCCTGGACGAGGTTAAACTCACCATCTGAAAATAAATGTTCAGAGCTGGCTTCCATAGGGGCATCTGCGGGCAGTTCGCGACTCAAGATGATGGCCCCATAGACTTTTTTCTTGCGCGTTAGAGGGACAGACAGATGAGACCGTGTATTTTCGTCAGAAGGTAGGATCATGCCCTGACGTCTACGCCGCAGGTTTAAAATCAAATTTTCGATGGCTAAGTCTTCGGTAATTGTTGTGCCGACGGTAGCCACCTGCTCAAATTGGCCGCTCAGTTCATTGAACACAACCAGACTTCCCCCCGAGGCATCCAGAGAACCACAGAGCTGCTCTATAATGGCGTGACAAAGACGACTCAGATTCAGGTTCTTGGAGATAGCTTTGCCTGTTTCGTAGAGAACCACAAGCTCCATATTAGCCCGCTTGAGACGCTCTGAGAGAACTCGAATCACTGAGAACAATAGGTTCGACGAAAGATCAACATCCTGGCGTACCAGAGACTCAAAAGCCTTGGCCTGAATGACAAGCAGATGACAATCCTCAATGGCGTAGACTGTCGCCGAGCGTTCCGAGGCATCAAAAAGGGTCATTTCCCCAAAAAACTCGCCCTTGCGTATCACTCCCAGAGCTTTGGATCGACCGCTGGAAGGATCAATGGTTTTAGCAATTCCCACTGAACCTTGAACAACCACATAAAGAGCTCCACCACCCGAATCACCTTCCTTGAGAATAATAGCTCCCGGGTTAAAATGCTGAATCCTCACTTTGCGAAAGAGTTGCTGAACTTTACCAGGATGTTCACGAAAGGGCTGAAATAAGGGAATCTTTAAAATTTCCCGCAGGGTAATATGCATCAGATTTTAGCCTCTTATAATTTCGGGCGGATATTTTCTGGGTAAATCGCTTTGGACACTGCGTCCTCAAAACTAATCAGGCCTTTATCGAGTAGTTCCGCCAGGTTTTGATCCATGGTCTGCATTCCCAGCTTTTGACCGGTTTGAATAGCGGAATGTATCTGATAGGTTTTGCCTTCGCGGATCAAATTAGCGATGGCAGGAGTGACTAGCAGGATTTCTCTTGCCGCTACACGACCCCCGCTTCTGCTTGGAAGCAATTGTTGAGATACAATCCCCCGCAGAGTTGTGGAAAGTTGTGCACGAATCTGCTCCTGGGCATGAGCCGGGAATACATCAATAATACGATCAACGGTTTGGGCCGCGTCCTGGGTGTGCAGAGTCGAGAGAACCAGATGACCCGTTTCTGCCGCTGAAATAGCCGCAGCAATGGTTTCAAGATCCCGCATTTCACCGACGAGAATGGTATCCGGGTCTTGCCTGAGGACATAACGCAGGGCTATGGGAAAGGACTCGGTATCATTCTTGAGTTCGCGCTGATCCACAATACAGTTCTTATGTTTATGAACATATTCGATGGGATCTTCAATGGTGATGATATGACCACTGGTCTTCTCGTTGATAAGATCCACCATGGCGGCCAGAGAGGATGATTTTCCTGAACCTGTGGGCCCCGTTATTAGAACGAGTCCCCTGGGCAATAAGGCAAGTGTTTCAACCGCTTTGGAGAGATTCAGGGAATTGAATGAGGGAATTTCCTCTGTAATGGAGCGAAAGGCAGCGCCTACACATTTTTTTTGGCGGTAGACATTGACACGATAGCGGGAAATGCCGGGAATGGTTAAGGAAAGATCCAATTCATACGCCTTTTCATATTCCGAAATCTGATCCTGACGAAGCAGGGCATAGACAAGTTTTTTGATCATGTCCGGGTTCAGAACCGGAAACTTGTCCTTGACCAAAGTTCCGCTGACGCGAAACATGGGGGGCAGCCCCATAGAGAAAATAATATCAGAAGCCCCTTGCTCCTGAGAGCGCTTCAGAATTTGAATCATCTCTTCCTGGGCCGTACCAAAGCTTTTACTTGAACCGGACTGATTCCCCTGCAATTCCTGGGGAACGCTCAGAGGGGCAGCTGCCTCGCGAGATTGTGGGGACCGGGGAGGTCTTGCCCTTTGCATGGGACGTGAACCGGAGGGAACTCCCTTTATTGGGGGTCTTACGGGTGCAGGGGGCTGATTTTGAACGGAACCCGTATGAGGCTGACTATTTTTACCCACCCTTGGAAGCCTGATGACCATGAATTCTCCTTTAAAAATACAATTAGTACAGCTTACGAACTTTGATTCGAAAAATCAATTGACCGCCATACCTGGGATTGCTATATTGCGCAACTGCATAAACGTGTCCGGGTTCTATGCAGATGACAGCATGAAATGGCGGGCCAAAAGATAAGCAATACTAGAGCGAGGGAAACTATGAAGCAATTATTTCAATCACTTGCGGTTGCAGGTGTAATCACAGGGTCCACGGTTTTTGCCGGGACATTTTCTGACGTACCCAGTAATCACTGGGCATATTCGGCGATCGAAAAAGTTTCAGCTGCCGGAATCATCAAGGGTTATCACGAGAAATTTAAGGGTAAGGAAAAAGCCAGCCGTTATGAAATGGCTGTAATCGTTGCCCGACTTCTCGATGCAATGTCCAAGGGCGGGGCTAGCCTGGATAATGATACGGCCCATAGCCTGACACGACTTGTAGAGGAATTCTCCAATGAATTGGCTCTTTTGGGTGCCAAAGTGGATTCACTGGAGGCTCGAAGCGTGTCCAACGAAAATAGAATTGAGGATCTTGAGGGCCGATCTTATGGCGGCGGCAGTGTTCAATGGGGTGGTTCCATGGGAATCCGCTGGCAAGCCAGCTTTGCTGATGGACTCTCAGATCGAATCACCAGTGATCCGCAACTCCGACTGGAGCTTAACGCTTCGGGCCGTGCCAATGACAAGACCCGCTGGGGAGTTTCTTTGCGTACGGGACAGTCCAATTGGCCTTCGCAGTCCTGGGGAGCTTTCGGTACGGATTCAATCGGAACCGAGAGCTTTTTGGGCGGCAGCGAACTTCGACTCAGCCGATATTTCCTGGACTATGCAGCAACCGACGAATTGAGCATGACGCTGGGTAAGCAGGAAAATCCATTCATGAACACCGAGCTGATTTTTGATGAGGATGTGAATCCCACAGGCGCCAGCGAGGCTTATAAAATGGACGAGCACTGGACTGTACGTGCTGGACAATACTTCCTCAAGAGTGGAACGGATTACTTAAACACCTCCCTTCCTAAAGAGGATGTTTATCTTTTCGCTCATCAGGTGGAATATGAGCGCAGCTATAATCCGGGTGAGACCTGGACAGCACGCTGGTCCAACCTGAATTTCACCGGCGAGCAGTTCATGCATAGAGGCGCAGGCCTCATGAACGGTGCTTTCAATCGGGTTTCAGCCTGGAATAGCACTACCTTTGAAAATACAGGCGCTCGCAGCGGCAATTACTATAACGTAGCTGCCAACGGAGTGAACAACCCCGCAGGAGCACCCGCTCATAACCTGAACTCAAGCACTACTGGAAAACAGTTGAGATTGCTTTCGGATTTCAACCTGTTTAACACCTATTTTGGGTATGAAGACAACTCCGATCCAAGCGACCCCTGGGGTTTTAAAGTGGATTACGTCATCAATAACGGTGCCTGGAACGGCGAAGACAGTGCCTATTGGGTTGAGGTCTACCGTGGTTCTTTGAGAAAAAAGGGTGATGTACGCTATGGTTACCAATATAAGCGTGTTGAGTCTGACGCAGTTCTGGCCTTCCTGAATCAGGATGAGCTGCGAACCAATGTCAAGGGCTCCTCGGTTTACCTGGAGACCCGCGTCAAGCGCAATATGGACTGGTTTGCCACCTATTTCCTTTTCGAGCCGGTTACAACTGTAGCCATCGACAAGGAAGGCGAATTACGCACAGGTATAAACCTGAGTTTCTAGTCCGCTTTTTCGCTTAAAATACCGGCGCTTTGAGTTTAGGCTCAAGGCGCCGGTTTTATTTTGGATTGAATATATTGATGGATCAGATCAAAAAACTCTAGTTCTCGATCTATCTTCAAGTTCTGCCTTGCCACAAGCACCCTTGAATCCTTTAAGGTCCATTTAGGAACATCTTTTTCCGTAAGACACAGGAATTTGGCTCCGTATCGATCCAAACTCGCCAGAATTCTCTGCTGTTCTCCGCGGCTAAATTCATGATGATCCCCAAAAATAAAGTGTTTTCCTACGCTATGACCGAGACCTTCAATTTGAGTGCGAAAGGTTTCAGGATGAGCGATGCTGGTGGCAAGAACCCAGGGCTGATCTGAGCATAGATCCAGGCAAGGCTGACCCGTTGCAAGATAATAAAACTCACCGAGGGAACTATCTGCCAGAAATAAAGGTCCATCATAACCCAGGCTTTTTAGGAGATTTAAATAGTCCTCACGCGGCTTGACGGGATAAACAATGACTACGGCAGAAGCGCGGCCAAGCTCTCTGGGGTCTTCTCTTAAAGGACCTTGGGGGAAAATCCGTCCGTTGCCAAAAACCTGATGACCATGGATCGTAACCAGGGTGAAGTCTTTTTCAAGCCTCCAATACTGCAAGCCATCATCGAGGATCATG
>CAZRLV010000138.1:0-8717 GCA_964600955.1 uncultured bacterium | reverse complement strand
TTGCCTTTGGGTTCATCGTGGCTATCGTAGGTTGCTACAAGGGGCTATCAACAAAGGGAGGCGCCAAGGGAGTAGGAAGCGCGACCACTGAATCCGTCGTTATTATTATAACGAGTATTTTGGTTTTCAATTATTTCTTTTCGCTGGCGTTTTTTGCGTATTTAAAGGTCATGGACAAATTTTAGATGAAGCCAATTATAGAGTTAATTGATATCTATAAATCCTTTGGAGACAAGCATGTTCTCCAGGGGATCAGTTTCAAAATATTCAAAGGAGAAACCTTTGTTGTTCTTGGACCTAGCGGATGTGGAAAAAGCGTTACTCTCAAAATCATGACGGGTCTTCTTATCCCCGATGCCGGACAAATTCTTGTACAGCACGAAAATATTACCGAATGCTCCGAAGCCAGACTGAATGAAATCCGACGCAATATGGGTATGCTGTTTCAAAACGCGGCTCTCTTTGATTCTTTAACTGTTGGGGAAAATGTAGCCTTTACCCTACGACAGGACATGCAGTTCTCTGAAGCCGATATTCAAGAGCGCGTGCGATCCAACCTTTCGCGTGTGGGCTTGCCAGACACCGAAAATAAAATGCCCTCTGAGCTATCTGGAGGTATGCGAAAAAGAGTGGGACTGGCAAGAGCCATTGCCCTGCGTCCCAAGATGATTTTTTACGATGAACCCACTACCGGGCTCGACCCCATTGTTGCTACAGAGATTGATCAATTGGTCGTAAAACTTCAAAAGGAACTGCAAGTGACTTCGGTCGTCATCACGCACGACCTCAAATCCGCCTTTCGCGTAGCGGACCGCGTCGCGCTACACTATGATGGAAAACTTTGGGAAATTTCCACTCCTGAAGAATTTCAGGAGTCCCCCAACCCCATGGTTCAACAGTTTATTAAGGGAGAGGCTGAGGGTCCTATGAGCCAAAACCCTGCAAGAACGAGAACTCTATGAAACAGGATCACCTAGCACTTAAGGTTGGAATTGTGGCCCTGGTCTGCTGTCTGCTCACAGCTATTCTTATTCTTATTATCGAAGACATTAAACTCCTTCAAAATAACTATGTGATCAAAGTCGGGTTTCCCCATTCCCAACTCCTCTTAGAGGGGGCCAATGTGAATATGTCCGGGGTGAAAATTGGACGAGTTAAACGTCTTTACCTCAATCTTCATCCATCTGAGCAAAACAAGGTCATTGTAGATCTAGAGATTTACGAACAATTTGATATTCCGGTCCACTCCACGTTTCATGTTGCCAGCAGCGGACTCTTTGGTACCTGGTATATTCGAATTTCACCTCCGGTTACATCCGTGGGCGATCGATTTGAGTACATTCCCAGAGACTCTGATCAGATCTTTCAAGGCTCCTCAAGTTCAAGCATCGAGGAGTTAATCAATCAGGGGAGAAGCACTCTGGTTCAGGTGGAAAAAATTCTCAAACATGTTGAATCAGTAGTAGGAGATCCGGAAATCAGTCGTGGCGTCAAACAAATTGTGCGCAATTTTGAAACCGCATCCGAGCGGACCAAATCCCTTGCCACTGATCTTCAGGCGGATTTACAGGTCGTCACGAGCAATGTTCTGTCTGTAACGGGCCACCTTAAGGAAATTGTTGAGGCTCAAAAAGATAATGTAATGACCTCTCTCGACAACCTGAGCGAAATAACAACTAACCTCGAGGAAATCACACGCGTCAACAAAGAAAAAATTCGATCTATTCTCAGTCGTTTGGATCAAATCATTGCCGATGTTGAAGACGATGGTAATTTAAACGTTGCGCTAACGCGCATTCGCAATAATTTTGTTACTGTGAGTGATAACTTGGAAAGGGTTACACGACGAGCCACCGAGATGATTGAAAACCCAGAGCTTGAAGCTCGCGTTCACGGAGCCATTGAGTCGGCAACCAATGCCGCCAACGCCCTGGCTGATATTAAGGAAGATCTCTACAGCATTGAAACAGAGTTTTCCACACAGGTTCTCTATAGCAACGAAGAAAAAGACTTCAAAAGCAGTTTCTTTATTGATACCGAATTTAAAAATCGCTACACCTTGAAACTTGGCATTGAAGACCCTGGTAAACAGGCGGATCTTTCCATGATCCATGGTGGGATCCATAGAAACAATGCCTTTTTTCACGCCGGAATTACACGCGATAAATTCGGCATCGGCGTTGAGAAAACTTTTCTAGGCGACAAACTGCATATCGGTTTGGAGACTTATGATCTCAACGATCCCATTCACCGAGTTTTTGGAATGCTCAGGATCAATGATCACACCTCCTTTATGATCAAGCTCGACCAACTCAGCACGAGCAATCAAGACTTCCTCATGGGACTCTCGCATACCTTCTAAAGGAACTGTCTCAGACCATAATATTACAAAACCCATTGATTTTTAGCCATTTTTAGCCGACTTTTGATAGAATGGCTTCGGTTCTGACCTTTGGCTCGGGTGAAAAAAATGCAAATGAATCTTCTATCCCTAAAACCTATATTAACGCGTTTCCAACTCCTAGTAGTTCTACTCTTTTGCCTTGGAACCGGACTCTCCATGGCCGAGGATAAAAAGGTTGAAGCTACCGCTAAAACAAAAGTCAAAGCACCCAAGAAACCCCCGGCCAGTCCACCTGGACCTCCAGTCACAGATATTGTGATCAAAGGCAATGATAATACGGCCAAACAGATCATTCTCTTGTCCATGACCACACGTATCGGACAATCCTTAACTCGCGAAAACCTGGAAAAGGATGTCAAAGCCATTTACAAAATGGGTTATTTCCAACAACCTCCCAAAGTGCATACAGAACGCTATGGCCCTGGAGTTCGACTCATATTTCAGGTCTCAGAAAACCCTAAGGTGGAATCCATCACCCTGGAAGGAAATACCCTGATACCCACAGAACAGCTCTATGAAGATCTCTCGCAAATTTCCAGTCTTTACCGCAAAAAAGGCTATATCTATTCCGGTATTTATAACCCCGGAAAGCAAGTCCAGATTGACGGAACACGCATTCATGTCAAAGTGCACGAGTCTAAAATTCACTCCATCGAGGTGAAAGGCAATAAAAAAACCCGTAAACATGTGATCATGCGCGAACTATTGATGGAAGAGGGACAGATCGTCAATCGCGAACGTGTAGCAGATTCATTGAGAAACCTCAGAAATCTCGACTATTTCGAGATGGAGCAGCCTGAAATCGCACTCAATCCTGACACGGGTGATACGGATATTGTCTTAAACGTAAAGGACATTAAAACCGGCACAGCCAGTTTCGGGGGCGGCTATAGCTCGGTCAACGGATTTGTGGGATTTGTAGACGCCACAGAAAGAAATTTTCGAGGCAAGGGTCAATCTCTGAGAGTTAAGACCCAGTTTGGTGGAGAGCAAGCTTATGAACTGGCTTTTACGGAGCCGTATTGGAAGGGTAGAAAACAAGCACTTGGAGGGTCTATCTTTAGAACCATCGTTGATCGTGATGACATCCGAAATCAGACTCTATTTAGACGTTTCGAGGAAAGACGCGAGGGATTCTCTGTATTCTCATCATGGCGTCAGAAAAAAGATGAAAGCCTGACCTTAAGGTTTACAGATGAAAGGATTAAAACCCGAGCCTTGTCAGGCGCCCCCACTGGATTGCTTAACGACCACCAGCAAAGCATTGGACTCACCTGGATGCGTGACAAACGCGATAATTTCCAGTATCCAACCAAGGGTGATCGTCATGCCTTCACTTTCACAACCACTGGGGGACTGCTTGCCGGCCGTAATAACTTCAATAAATATTCCTATGATTATCGCAAATACTGGCAAACAAAATTTATCCGAAAAAACACATTAGCCTTACGAACTCGACTGGGTTTAGCCCAAGAGCTTGATGGAACCATCCCATTTATTGACCTCTGGTCAATTGGGGGGTCACAGACCATTCGAGGCTATGAAGACCGCGAATTCGTGGGCAAGAAAATGTGGTATACGAACCTGGAAATGCGTTACAAACTTTCTGAGCAATTTACTGCGGCGGTATTTTCGGACCTAGGTTCGGCCTGGGATAGCTTCGAGGGGTTTGATTTGAAATCCTCTTATGGAATAGGCATTCGGTTCAAAACTCCATTGGGCCCTTTTCGACTTGACTTCGCCCGAGCCAGTGATCGCGGTAGCAACAAAGTGCATTTTGGCATCGGCAGCATGTTTTAGAAAATCATCATGCCGGACTTGCTCCTGTATCCAAGGGTTACGTCGAACGAAATTGAAACCCTGAAAGTAGCCTTTTATGAATCTGAGTCAGCGCGAGTGGAGCAAGTTGGCTCAACGAGATCTGGGAAAAGATCTCACAGGGCTAAAGGAGTTTCTGCATGACTGTCATAGCACCTGGCGAGGGACAGGTTCTGAATGCTATTTTTTGATTCAGAGAAACGGATTTATAGTAGAGGCTCAACCTCGCATTGCAGATTTTACCCTCCAGTCTCTCGGACCCGCCAGAGGTCATAGCCTCTGCCCCCTCACCGTTTTAAAAGTCTCTCATAAACCTGGGGAAGAGCTTCAACCTCGTGAAAAACGACTCATTCTTAGAAAACGCCTGGACTGCTTCATTGAAATTGGTCTAGAGGGTCCACACAAGATCTACCTCCATCGTCAGGTCTGCAAGGATGGTAGACTTCTTCCTGAACTGGCTAACCAGGAAATTTCTGGGGCAGAACTGAGACAAGTTTTTTCTGATCGGTTTTTCCTAGACTGGGAAAAAGAGATTGATCCAGAGCTAAATCAACTTGAAGCCCCAGATAGCTTGAGAGCCTTCTTGATACACCTCGAATTTACGTCGCATAAGTTTCAGGCGCACTCCTCACCGAAAACCGAGTTCGAATCCCTGGTAAAGACTCTTGAGTTTACGATTCTCGACTCTATCTCCCAAAAGCTTGAGAAACCCCATGCCGGCAGCTTTCTTGGGTCTGGAAAACTCAAGGAAATTCATAGACTAGTTGATAATGAAAAATTCACGCATGTCCTGGTCAACTGTGATCTACCCAATTCATTTAAGCGCAACTTCACTGCCGAAACCCTGGTGGAAGTCTGGGATCGAACCGACCTCATCCTGGAAATTTTTCTGCAACATGCCGGTACTGACCGAGCCAGACTACATGTGGAACTTGCCAGGCTCTACTACCATGCTGAGGCCATCATTCAAAAGCATCTTGAAGGCCGCTCCCTGGACTCTGCCAAAGCCTATGAAAACTATCATGACAAAGCCAGGCTGAGACTGACTGAACGCAAGAAGGAAATTCGCCAAGAACTTGAAAGGCTCCAGTCACAGGACCAGACACGCTTGCACACCAGGCTTAAAGAAAACCCTCTATCATTGGCCTTAATTGGCTATACCAATGCCGGTAAATCCTCACTATTCAACCAATTTTTAGGCCGCCACGAGGTTGAAACCGAGAACCTCCTTTTCAAGACCTTAGAGACCACCACGCGCTCGCTAGAAATCTCAGATCACTCCAAAATCCTAATCTCTGACACGGTAGGTTTCATCCAGGACATCCCCAACCATCTCTTGGATGCCTTTCACACTACTTTAGCAGAATCCAAAATCTGCTCACACTTACTCATCCTCTTAGACCCTGTGAGCATCACACTTGAAACCCAGATCCAGGTCATCACAAAAACCCTCAAAAGCATCGGCCGAGACGACCCTGAAAACTGGATTTGGGCCCTGAATAAAATTGATCTTTTATCCAAAGAGGAAGCTCAAAGCCTCCAGGAATCCCTTAAGCTTGACTTCCTTCTTTCGGCCTTAGACCCGGCTATTGTAGAAAGCCTAAAAACCTTCATCATTCAGCGCGTAGGAGAGCACCAACAGCATCTGACCCTCTATCTAAACTATGATGAATACGGAAAAATCCACCAACTGAACAAAATCGCCACCCTACCCACAGACCCAGTATACGAAGGTAGCCACATCGAAGTCCAAATCTCCTACTTACAGGAGAACCGCTACAAAATAGAAAATCTCTTCGAAAAACCCCTGGAAGACCTCGCCAAGCCACCTTCAGATAAGTAAGTCGATTTTAATCAAGGATAAGATGAAAAACTGGACTGTCCCCTAAACTGCCCTAAACTGGACAGCCCTGAAAAGAACCAGTTAAAGTGTTTCCCAGCGAGAGATGCGGCCGTCTAGCATGTGGATGATTTTCTTGGAGTGGCAGGCAATCTCGCGCTCGTGGGTTACCATTAGAATGGTTTTTCCTTTTGCGTGTAAATCCCCTAGTAAAGTCATAATCTCCTCGCCAGTTTCTGAATCAAGGTTTCCGGTGGGTTCATCAGCTAGAATCAGGGCTGGGTCGTTGAGCAAGGCGCGTGCTATGGCGACTCTTTGGCATTGTCCACCTGAAAGCTGAGTTGGATAAAAGTCTACCCGATCGGATAACCCCACCGACTCTAAAAGCTCACGGGCCTTCTTTTCTAGGGGCACATCCTGTGAAGAGTAATAGGAGGGCAGTACTACGTTTTGCAAAACGGTTTGCTGTGGGATCAAATGAAACGCCTGAAAAATAAATCCTATTTCACGGTTTCGAAAGCTGGAGAGATCATCATCGCTAAACTGAGAGAGTTCCTTACCCCCAAAGCAATAATTCCCAAAGCTGGGTCGATCCAAGGCACCAAGAATATGCATCAAGGTTGATTTTCCTGAACCAGACGGCCCCATGATTGCTATGAATTCTCCTTCTTCTACAGAAAAACTAAGTTCACGCAAGACCCGCAGGCTCTCCCCCGCCTGAAGATAATCCCTGGACAAATCCTTAACTTCAATCAACATCAGGCCCCATGTCTACCACAGACCCCAAGGCGATGCAAAGCCTGGTAGAAGAAAAGATGGATCCCCCGGTCAAGGTGGAGAATGACGAAATTGGACTCCACATTCCGATAATTCCTGTAGTTCCGATAGTTCTTTAGTTCCCTCTTTCTCCACAGAATTATGAAAACAGAGATGGAGAGGTGTAGAATGGTTGTTGAATTCAAATATCGAGATGAGGAACGAATATGCCTATTGATAAAGAAAAAATTCGCCAGATGATTCGCAAAAAGGCTGGAATGAAAACTACGGGAGCCTGCCCTGTTTGTGTTTCCCAGGACCTGAACACCCTTGTGGTTGAAGGTGTTGAGCAGGATTTTTGTGATTCCTGTTTCGGGATCTGGCTGGATGCCGGGGAGGCTTGTGATCTGGCCGAGGGGCTTGCTGACTTTCCCGATTTTAGTTGGTCCTGGTCGCAACGCCGTGAGGGCAAAAAGCCCTCAGTTCGGCATCCTGAGAAAACCATGTGGGAGCTGCCCTATGCCAAGGGCGAAGATCTTCTGGTGGATTACTGTCCCGTCAGTAAAGGCATCTGGCTTGACGGGTCAGAACTTCCGAAACTTGAGCAGATCGTGGCTGATCGCGTAGACCCCGGACAGAGATTGCATAAATTGGCTCTCGACATGAGCCGCGAAGGCTATATCAACCTTTAGACGGCGCTTACTTGCGCTCTAGATAGCCCCGAATGGCTACTTTTCCAAGGGCCCGAATGGCCTCTACCTTGGAGGGAGTGTTCACCCGGTGCGTCTTTAGGTAGCCCGAGAGAATCTCTCCAAGCTCTGAGGTTTTTAAACGTACCAGCTCACGAATAGTAGCTTTTTTAATGCCCTCATCACTAGAGTAATAGAGAATCTTTTTGAGAAGACTCACCCGGTTGACCGATTTTTTATCGCGCAACTCCTCCAGGACCAATTCCATAATCTCAGGACTGACATGAGAAGGAGTCTCGCCCTTGTTATGGAGCAGGGAGAGGTTTTCACTCGAAATCCGAGTGCTGTTTTCATCGAAGTAGGGAAACAAGTCTTTGAGTACCGATTCAGCCATTTTTAGCATCTCCTCGCTATGCAGAATTTCTGTGGTCAAGGTACTCATCGGTCTAGTATAACAAAACTATTATAAATTTAAAGCTTTTTGTATGGCTATGCACAACTTTTTTTATTTTTGGGGTTTTGAAGGCTTAGGAATCAGGGTTTTTACGTCCTGGGAAGATTCGAGACGACCCACCATAAGGCAGTCCGGGGTGTCAACCACCATCAGGTCCTCAACACCGAGCAAGGCCGTTCTTTTGCCCTCGTTCTTTTGAATGATGAGGTTATTTTTAGCGCTAGTGGCAGCCTGAGTGAATTTAGGATCCCTGGACCAAGCGTTCCCATCGCTATCCTTTCCCCAAAGCTCAAACAGGGAAAGATAGCTACCTACATCATTCCAGCCGATATCTGCCGGTAGCACTCGGATCCTCTTGGTTCGCTCCATAACCGCCACATCAATGGAGATCGAAGGCAGTTCACAAAAAAGTTGCCTGAATTGTTCTGAAGAGGAATCATGCAGTTCAGACTCAAGCCTTTTTAAACCCTGGTAGAGTTTTGGAGAATGCAAACGCATCTCTTCGAGCATAACCCCGGCCTGAAAAATAAACATGCCCGCATTCCAGAAGAATTCCCTCGATTCCACATAAGTCTTTGCACGTTCCATGTCTGGTTTTTCATGAAAGGAGTCCACGAAATAACAAGGCTCAGAGACGGAGCTGTCCTGACGATCCAAATCTGCCTGAATATAACCGTAGCCCGTTTCCGGATAACCCGGCTTTATTCCAAGGGTTATGATCTCACCCCTGGATGCAGCCTCAATTCCTGCCTTCAC
>CAZRLV010000137.1:0-8732 GCA_964600955.1 uncultured bacterium | reverse complement strand
TAGACCGTGGCAAAGGTTAGATCATTGATGGGGACATCATCTACAAGCACGGAGAACCCTCCCCCTGAGACATTGCGGGCGTATCCGCGAATCGCCAGAGCAGTCCCGCCCCCAAGGGTTGGATAGGCCACGATTCCAGGCAGATGATCCAGCCCGTCTTGGAGCATAAAACGAGCACCCCTACGTCTCCAGTTCTCGGCTGTAACCTGAGAGACAGAAGCAGGGACCATAAGGTCTTTTTCAGGAAAGATGCTGGCAACCTTAGTACTAATCTGCATTAACTCTTCCAGACTCATAGAGTAGATGTCACGTTCAAAATCAAATGCGATAGCAGCATGTATTCTCAGGGCGAAACTCAGGAAAATAACAGTCAGTAATCCTCTGGGTATTAGGTTCATAAAGCTTCCTCCTTAGTTGATTTTTCCTTTGATGCGAGCCAGGCGCAGGAGTCTTGAATCTAATAATAAACCGCTTTTTTTAGATTGTTTAAAATTAATTTCAAAGCGAAGTTGATTTTTTGGGTCTTTGTAAAAGCGTAGGATTCCTCCCTGGCTCGTAAACCAATCTTCCTCATTGACAGTGAGGATAGGATATCCGCGTGCATGATCTAGAAATGCCCGCGCCTGATGGGAGCCTTTGTTGCCAAAATAAACGACCTGGCAGTCACGGATTTGAGCAGGTTTCTCCAGAATCCTGACCTTTACAGCGGACTGATTGACTTTTTTTCCGGGATAATCAACTTTGGCAAGGTCGGTTAAAGGGTCACCCTCAAAAAAACAATAGGTTATGGGCTTTTGGGGGTCCCAGGAGGATTTTTCCCAATACATAAAAAGAGGAAACTTCAAAAGATAAGCAAGTTTGAGCTTTTGAGTCTTTGCTAAAGAATCTGCGCCGTTGAGAACGGGGTTGGCTAAACTGGTGACTAGAACCAGAATAAAGATAAGATAGCGAGCGTACAAAGCCTCTCTCACATAGTTCACCGCAGTGACGGCAAACACAAAACCCTTCCGCCTCACTAGGAAGTATAGTTTAATATCTTGTTGTTTGTCAACCACCGATATGAGATCTTGAGCTTTGCAACTCACTATCATCTAGCCTGGGTTGATGTTAAGTTTGTCAGGTGGAACCTGGTCTGTCCAACTTGAGAAAAACCCTCTACTGGGGGATTCTTCCTTTTTTGATTTTTTGCCTTTATTGGAAGCTTCATGCGCATGAGTCGGTGGGAAAACTTCCATCGATCTTACCCCCGTTGATCACCGTTTATTTTGCCCTGCTTTGCAAAGATGTCTATTTGGCCTTGTTTTTTGGAATTTTCTTGGGATCTATCCTGCTCTCCAATGGGTTGTTTCTGACTTCGGCCCTGGATAGCGGGGTGCGGCTGATCTCGGTTTTGGTGGGTGATCCGCGGGCCTTTTCCCTCGCAGGCCTAAACTGGGGGAATCTAAAAATTATCGCTTTCGCCTATCTTCTTGGAGGAATGATTGCTCTGTGTACGGCCAATGGGGGAATGCAAGGGTTGATGCGTGTTTTTTTAAAGTTCTCAAAAGATCGCGTGCGGGCACAACTTTCCACCTGGTTTATGGGACTGATGATCTTTTTTGATGACTATACCAATTGCCTCTTGGTGGGGAATACCATGCGCCCGATCACCGACCGTTTCAAGATCTCCCGCGAAAAACTGGCCTATATCGTAGATTCAACCGCCGCCCCGATTGCTACCATTGCTCCGGTTTCTACCTGGATTGGCTATGAGATTGGCTTGATTGACTCATCACTGAAAAACTACCCCGCTCTATCGCATTGGAACGCGTTTTCTGTTTTTCTCTCCAGTCTGCCCTATAGTTATTACGCATTTTTCACTTTATTTTTTATTTTGCTTTATATTCTCTGGGGGATGGATTTTGGCCCCATGTACGAAGCTCAAACCTCGCCTCAAAATAATGGAGAGAAGAGGGCAGAAGTCGAAACTGCACAGATTTCACACTGGTCATTGGCGCTGGGCCCTGTTTTTTTAGTGATTCTGGTGACCCTGGCGATGCTCTATAAGACAGGGATTGAAAAACTTCTGCACAAAAAAGCGGATCTGGCGCAAACGGGCGTGGGAGAGATACTCTCGTCTGGAGATGCGGGTACCTCTTTATTGACCGCTGCCTTTTTAGGTTGCTTTCTGGCTGTAGCCCTAAGTGTGATAACCAAAGCCCTGAGTCCTGGCGGATGTCTTTCCTGCTTAGTTCAGGGAGGCAAGAAAATGCTTGCCCCAACCCTGGTGCTTTGTTTGAGTTGGGCTTTGGGAGGGATCTGCTTTGAACTGAAAACCGGAGCTTTTGTATCCTTAATGGTTCAGGCTCATCTGCCGGTGGAGATTTTGCCCATTCTTGTTTTTCTGACCAGCGCTCTGATTGCCTTTGCCACGGGGACCTCCTGGGGATGTATGGCCATTATGGTCCCTATGGTTTTGGGTATAACCAGTTTGCATAGCCCAGAGCACCTGCACTTATTTCTGGGTTCTGTGGCGGGAATTTTAGGGGGAGCTTCTTTTGGAGACCATTGTTCGCCTATTTCAGACACTACGGTACTCTCTTCCATGGCTACGGATGTAAACCATCTTGACCATGTCAAAACTCAGATACCCTATGCTGTATTTGTGGGCGTTTTTGTGGTGCTGGCCCTGGGGGTCAATTCCATTCTCGGGACTGGCCCCTGGCCGGGTCTTTTAGGAGGATTTTTGCTTTTGACCTTGAGCGCAAGATTTTTAGGGAGAAAGGTTGTGCAAGAGGGGGAGATTGGAGGAAGGAACTAGAAGAACTATCGGAACTAGAGAACTATAGAATAAGAGAAGAGCGGGAAGGCGGAAGAAGAAGGGATCTCTGTTTTTTTCTTTTCCCCATTCCTATGATTCCGATAGTTCCGATAGTTCTATAGTTCTTGATTTTCGTCATCCTACGGCTTGACCGGGGGATCCATACAAAGGGTCGAAAAAATGCCTTTCCTCATTCTGACTTCTGGATTCTGTCTCCTGAATTCTTTCTATGTTATACTCCCGCGCTTGAGAAACGGCGCGGATTCATGCCCCTCTAAGGCCTTGCTTTCAGGAAAAAATGTACTCTCAAGTTTATTTTGATTTTGATTCCACCTTGGTTGCCGTAGAAGGCATTGATGAGCTGGCAGCCTTCCTGGGTCGTGAAGAGGAAGTCGTCGCTTTGACTCATAGAGCCATGAATGGCTCAGTCTCGGTGCGCGAAGCCTATGATCGGCGGCTTGCGGCCCTCAATCTGACCCCTCGTCATCTGCAGTCGCTTGAGCGGATCTATCGGGGGAGTCTTTTACCCGGAGCCTGGGGGTTGACGAGGATTTTGCGAGATTTGGGCAAGGAGCTGATCGTAGTCAGCGGTGGGTTTCGCGAGGCACTTGAGTCTGTGGCACGCGAGCTTGGATTTCATCAGATTGAAGCCGTAGACCTGCGTTTCCAGAAGGACTCATGTCAAGCCGTGGAGAGCCCTCTGCTTGAATCCAGGGGTAAAGTTAATATTGTTGAGAAACTCAAAAAAGGCCGGGCGGTTTTTATTGGGGATGGGATGACGGATTTCGCAGTGGCTGAGGTTGCTGAAAAAATGATTCCCTTTTTTGGGGTGGTACGGCGCAGTTTTATCGATGACTGTGGTCTGGAATCTTATGGTGGTGCTAACCTTCTTGGACTCCTGCCTCTGATTTTAGATGAAGATGAACTCAATGAGGCCTGGCTTTTGCACCCAGGGTGGACCTCCCAGGGCTGTGAACTTTTGATCAGCGACGGTCATCTTTTAAACCCGGCTCGTGATTATCAATACCTAAACTCTTATCGTGAAAGATTGACCCTTTTACCTGGCCCCACTGAGCCCTCGCGGTCTCATAAGGTCCATGAATTTCCCATGCTTGGGCACCGTGAACCTGAGTATTCTGGCCTGCATCTTCAATCCATCGCCAAATTAAAGGATTTTCTGGGATGGGAGGGACGGCTATTGGTAGCCAGTGCCTCGGCCACTGGAATGATGGAGGCCAGTCTGACCTCGATTGATCCCTCAAGGGTCCTATCCCTTGAAACCGGTGCATTTGCTCGTCGCTGGGCTGACATAGCCAGAGCTACGGGCCATGAGGTCGATGTTTTAAAGGCTCCTGAGCGCGAGGCAATTTCTGTAGACGCTCTCAGTTCTCATTTGCAAGGCAGAGACTATGGGGTGATTTTAATCACCCATAGTGAGACATCCAACGGGATCTTAAATCCCGTGGAAGAACTGGCGGCTGTGATTCGTGAGCAATCCAATGCCTTGATTCTCGTGGACGGGGTTTCAAGTGTCGGAGGTATTCCTATTTGCGTAGATTGTCTTGACGCAGTTGTCTTTGGCTCTCAAAAATGTCTGGCCCTACCGCCAGGACTTGGGTTTATTTGGTTCTCAAATCGTTTTGAGCAAAAGCTAGATGAGTCGGTTTCACGCTCTTTTTATTTTGATCTCAAGACCTATATCAAAAATGATGAGAAAGGATCGGTACCTTTTACTCCAGCCGTGCGCCAGATCCAGGCCTTGAATCTGCATCTCTCTGATTTACTGCGAAGAAAAAACGAGTATCTCGAAACCCAAAAAGCCATGGCCCAGCAAGTTTGGGATTTTTGTGCGCAGCAAGGACTGGAAATTCACGCAAAGCAAGGGTTTCGTTCACTGACTGCCTCCAGTATTCGTTTCCCCGAAGGCCATGAAAACCTGGTTAGTGATCTGAAAAAAGAGGGTATTTATCTGGCCGGCGGCTATGGAGAGTATAAGAAGACTCATTTTCGAATAGGTCATATGGGACTAGTAAAACCAGCGGAGTTGAAAAGAGTTTTCCGGACTGTAGAGGAGTTAATCTGATGGCACAGGTATTGGTAACGGCGGATCTGCATCCGGTTGCGTTAGAGATGATGAAAAAAGAGGGGCTGAGTCTGGATGTAAAGCCCTTGCTGCCCAAGGAAAAAATTCTGGAGATTATTCAGGGGTATCAGGCTATCGTAACTCGGTCGGACACGGGGGTTGACCAGGATATTCTGGATGCTGGAACCCAGTTGAAGGTGGTGGGACGCGCAGCCATAGGCGTGGATAATATTGATGTAGAGCATGCTACCCGTAAAGGAATCTTAGTGGTGCATGTACCAGCCGACAATGTGGTATCGGCAGCGGAGCATACCTTTGCCCTGCTTCTTTCAGCCATCCGTAACGTGGTTCCTTCCATGAAAAAACTGCAAGACAAGACCTGGAGCCGCAAAGAATTCAACGGTATGGAATTGCAGGGCAAGAAGCTTGGGATTATCGGACTTGGAAAGGTGGGCAGTCATGTCGCCAAGATTGCCAAGGGCTTCGGGATGGAACTTTTTGCCTATGACCCCTATATCTCGGTGGAAAAATTTGAGAAATTCTCCTGTAAAAGCATGGGTTCGCTGGTGGAGTTGATGCAGGCTGTGGATATTGTCACGATTCATACTCCCAAAACTCGCGAAACCCTGGGCATGATAGATTATTTGACCCTGGCTGAATTGCGTGAAGGCGGTGTGATTGTCAATTGCGCCCGTGGCGGGATCGTGGACGAGGACGCACTCCTACGACTTTTAGATGAAGGCAGAATCTATCGTGCGGGAATCGATGTATTCGCTCAGGAGCCTTGCGTTGATCACCCGCTGCATTCACATGCACGTTGTGTGGTGACTCCGCATCTCGGGGCTTCTACCGTTGAAGCTCAGTATCGTGTCGGGCGCACCATTGCCGTGCAGGTGGCTAAAGCCTTGAACAACCGCATTGTCGATTATCCAGTGAATATGCCCCTCGTGGAATCGGGAGCCTCAAAATTCTCAAGCGGTTTCAATTCACTGGCCGAAAAAATGGGACGACTGGCGCGTCAGCTTACGGACTTTAATCCAACTTTGATGCGTATGACGGTTTCTGGTAAAGATCTGGAAGAGCAGTTTGCTATGCTAAAAGCGGCATATTTCAAAGGCTACTTCGAGGAAACCACCGAAGAGCGTGTGAACTATGTCAATGCCGTCAAGATCGCCGAAGCCCATGGTATTGAACTAGAGCCAATTATTGACCCCGCTCATGAGACCTATTCTCATCTACTTAAATTGGAAATTTACGGTGATGGTGTTCCCGTCAGTCTGTCTGGAACCTTGTTTGCCCTGAGGACTAGAATTGTCGAAATGAATGGCTATCCCATGGATATTGAACCCGAGGGAATTATGCTTTTGGTTCGCAATGAAGATCGTCCCGGTGTTATTGGATTTGTCGGAGGCCTCCTGGGGCAGGCCGGGGTGAATATCGCACGTTGGGAGCTGGGTCGCAAAGAACTCGGAGGAGAAGCCCTGGGGATACTAAAGCTGGATCAAAGGCTTTCAGAAAAAACACGAAAAGAACTGGAGTCCCATGATGATATATCCCAGGTTAAAGAATTGAATCTGGCTCTCATCTCCTGACTTATGGGATGGGAAGCATTTCTAAAGAATTGTGAGGATCTCCCATTATTGACTGAGAGGGGTTTTCCTGGCTCTTCCTATGCTTTGTTTTTAGCGGAGCAGTTTAGAGGTCTTCAAAAAAGTATTTTTGTCACGCTTGAGGTCGAAGATGAGGCCAGGACTCTCGCTCTTGATCTACGCCGGCTTTTAACCCCCGCCCAGGTTTTGTTTTTTCCGGCCTTCGATCACCTTGAGGGAGAACTGCTACCCCCAAGTGCTTTGACAGTTTTTGAGCGTCTGGCCTGTTTGCGTCAACTTCTGGAATCCAATCGCCCCGTAGTTCTGGTCACAACTCCTGAGGCTCAGTCTCAACTTACTCTTCCTCGAGATCGCTTCCGGGATCTTTCTTTGGCTCTCAAAGTCGGTAAGGAATTGAACTGGGATTCTTTACTAAAAAAGTTGGCGGCCCTGGGTTATCAACGCGTTGAAATGGTGGCCTCAAGGGGGGAATTTGCGGTTCGAGGGGATATTTTGGATATCTTTCCTTCCACAGATGAAGAGCCCATACGCTGTGAATTTTTTGGAGAGAACCTGGAGGAAATGAAAACGTTTGAGGTTTATTCCCAAAGGTCCAAAAAATCAGTCAAAGCCGTGTCTGTTTATCCGGTTCAGGAATTTGACTCTCAGAACTTCAAGCTTTGCAAATCACTGCCGGTAGAGATTCAGGAGTTCTTTGAATCGCGCAGTGAAGGCTCTGATCTCAAAGAGCTTAGCTCACAAAGTGTTCCCGGATTGGAATGGTTAAACCCTTATGTTGTCTCCAGTGCAACCCTGGAGAGTTATCGCCTCGATTGGCTCTACCCCAAAGCCTCTGACCTCGCGCTGATTATAGACGGAGTCCCTTGCTTTGGAAAAAACATGGAGTGGTACCTCAAAACGATTGAGGAAAAGGTTCAAAATGGTTTTCAAGTCTTACTGCTTTTGCCAAAATCCGGCTTTTTGAAGCGTGTGCGTGGACTTTTGAAATCGCGTTCTTGTCCCGTATCTACAGTGCCCGGCCTCAAGGGAAAACTGGGTTCCCGTCCGGGAGTCTTACTTTGTGGTTCTGGAATTCGAAAGGGTTTTGAGATCCAGTCCTTGAGACTTTGTGTTCTAACCTATGCGGATTTTACCGGCGTAGCCTTTCAGGATCCGGGTCAAAAAAAGGAAGAAAACGTCTTTGAAGGGGATCTACTGCATCATTTCTCTGAGCTCAAAGAAGGGGATTATGTGGTGCATGTAGATCATGGAGTGGCCCATTTTCAGGGCATTGAAAACATCATCATTGACGGGGTGCGCAAAGAGTTTCTGGTTCTACAGTTTCAAGGCAGTGACCGGGTATTGGTACCCATTACCGAAGTGGATCGGATTCATCGCTATACCCTCGAAGAAGGCCGTCCTCCCAGGCTGAACAAACTGAATTCGGTGCGCTGGTCCCAGGTGAAAAACCGTGTGAAAAAGGAGGTGCAGGAGTTTGCCCGCGAGCTATTGCACCAATACGCAAGGCGTAGCATTGCCAAAGGACATGCCTATGCCAAGGATACCGAGGCTCTACAGGAAATGGAGGCTGCTTTCGAACATCAGGAGACCACAGATCAACAACGTGTTCTCGTTGAAATCAAAAAAGATATGGAAGTTACCTGTCCCTTGGATCGACTGCTTTGCGGGGATGTGGGATTTGGTAAAACAGAGGTAGCTATTCGAGCCGCATTCAAGGCAGTTCAGGATGGAAAACAGGTGGCGGTACTTTGTCCCACAACGATTTTATCCCAGCAGCATTTTCAGACTTTTCAGTCGCGCCTCATGGGCTATGGAATTCGCATTGAGGTTTTGAACCGTTTTGTCGCTACCAAGGATGCCCGCAGGGTTCTTAAAGACCTGGAACTGCAAAAAGTGGACATCTTGATTGGTACGCATCGTATCCTCTCCAAGGATATTCGCTTCACCTCGCTCGGGTTATTGGTTGTAGATGAAGAACAGCGTTTTGGAGTCAAACATAAGGAAAAACTCAGGAAACTGAAAATTGGCGTGGACACCCTAACCCTGTCGGCCACTCCCATTCCCAGAACCCTGCACCTCTCGTTATCGGGAGCGCGTTCGATCTCTCTCATCCAGACTCCCCCTCCGGGCAGGTTGCCGATCAAAACCTTTGTTCTACCTTTTCAACCGCATACGATTAAGAGAGCGGTGGAGAGAGAACTCAAGCGCAAGGGCCAGATTTTTTACATCTATAATCAGG
>CAZRLV010000136.1:0-8746 GCA_964600955.1 uncultured bacterium | reverse complement strand
ATGCAGTCCGCTTACCCTGGCGTTGAAGTGTTTACCGATAGCAAGGCTATAGTTACTCACCAATCCACCCTGTTCCCCCGAATCAAGACACGCAAGAATACTCTTAAACATTTCTATCTCCTTTCTCCTGTCTCCTGTTTCCTGATTTTTAACGCATTATCAAACAAGGTACATCAGATGCTTCCAGAATTTTTCTGCCTACACTTCCCACCAGTAGGTCGCGAAAAAATCCCCTGGGAGTTGAACCAAAGGCCAAGAGATCACAATATCTTGACTGAGCCCTACCAAGAATTTGCTCCACGGGGTCCCCCTTAAGAACGGCACCCTTCCAGGTCAGTTTATGATGATCGAGAAACTGAGCCGCCTCAGAGTACAAGGCTTTGGCGTCTAATACCGGTGACCGCTCACAGACTAGAAGCTCGATCTCCAAATCATGATCCTCAGCCATACTCACCAAAAAATGCAGAGTTTTGGTAGCTTTGTCCGTCCCATCATAGGCCATAAGAACCCTGCGCAAACTCGATTTTTTACAGGTGGTTGGGACAACCACCATGGGCAAAGTTAAAGAATTGATCAGGACTTTAAAAGTGGAGCCGAGAAGAACTTCCTCCAGACTTAGATGCTCTCCTTTCGTACCAATGACCAGTAGGTCATGCTCGTGGGCACGATGGGATATAACATCTGCCACATCCCCACTTTTGAGGTTGAATTCTCCTTCAATCCCGGCTGTCTTAAGACTTTCTTTAAAATCCGTACTGAGGCGCTTTCCGATTCTCTTGGCGTTTTCTCTTAGCTGGGTTCTAAGATCCGTGCTTGGCGGAAGGCTATGCTCCTGATAAAAATCCTCGATAAAGGGGCTATACACCTTTCTGACATCCACGACATGCAAAGCATGCACGCCAGCCTTGAGTCGTTTACCCAAAACGAGAGCGTAGTCTAGAACAACCTCACGGTTTTCCCCGGAATCCAGTCCGACCAAAATACTTGAGATCATGGTTCCTCCTGCTAATGACCAAGCAAAAATCAGGCCAGGAGAAAGGGAAAAAAGAAGAAGGAATCAGAGGGAGCAGAGGAAGTTGAAGGTGAAAGACAGGCAGAAGGAACTAGAAGAACTATCGGAACTATAGAACTTGAGGAATGTGAAGAGAAAGAAAAGTCGAAGATGAATCCCCCGGTCAAGTCGGAGGAGGACGAAAATAGAGAACTATAGAACTATCGGTATCAACGGAATGGAGAAAAGGAAAAAATAGTCGCCGCTTGTGCTTCCGCCTCCCCGCTCTTTTCTTATTCTATAGTTCTCTAGTTCCGATAGTCCTTTAGTTCCTTCCCCCCATTCTCGTCATCCTCCAGCTTGACCAGGGGATCCATTCATATGGTCGTAAAAATCCTCACTCCTCTGATTCCTCTGCTACCTTGGATTCCTCTGATTCTTGATTTCTAGTTGGAAGGCGTCCAGCCCAGGGCTGGTATTATGTTGGAGGTTTCCAGGGGTTGACCAACTTCACAGCCCTGGATAAGGTCTTCCAGGGCGTTTCTGGCTTCGGTCATATCATCAATCTTTTCACTCAGCTGATCAATTTTTTTACCAATAAAGGCGATGACTCCATCACAGGTCGAATCGGGTTCAGAGAGTAGACGCAAGAGTTCGCGCACCTCATGCAGGGAAAATCCCAAGCCCTTACAATTACTGATAAAACGTAGTTGGGCCACTGTTCTTTCGGGATATTGGCGGTAGCCTGACTCAGAGCGCGGTGGGTTGTCGATGAGCCCCTCGCGCTCATAATAGCGTACCGTCTCCACAGTCACTTCCGCAGAGCGGGCAACCTGACCAATTGTAAGTTTCTTCATGTCCGTCCTCGTTTCAATGAAGAAAGTCTAAACCCTGAATTCGCTCCAGAGTCAACCCCCCAAAAAAATCGATTTACCAAAGACCTGACAAAAAAGCCTTGACCCTAAACCAAACCCAGTGAAGTACGCTTTCCTTGTGCTTGTACTCCTCATACAATTTTAATGCCAGAACCTCCTTCCTTGTCAAGAGTTGAGGGCCTAAATTTATATTTTTTAAGGCTCTTCGTAATCTAGCGTCCACATTTTTCTGGTGGTCTCCGCGCCACATTATTCCAAGATAGTAGATCAATGAGAAGAGCAGAATGTTGGATTGCCATAGAATTCACCTCGAAGTCACGGGTCCTGTCCCCAGCAAACACCCCATAACCATTCGTGCTCCACAGGGTCAGCGGTCTGTGCCATAGCAGTGAAATCCGGTGCCTCTTATAGAGAGGGCCCGGATTATTACTGATGCAGAGTTCAAGCCTTAGCAGAGCACCAGAACCCTGTTCCACCCAAAAGGCCATAGGGACCCCATTGCCTGGGGCCACCCGTTAATTCACTGCAGAAAGATACCCAATCTATCCAACCAGCTCGTACTTAGTTTCGTGGAGCCCATAGATTTTGAGCATGAAAAACTCTTGATCTCGGAAACCATATGCTTGGCGTTGCATAGTCTTGATTTTGTTATTTGTCCCCTCTAATGGACCGTTCGAGATCGAATGGTCATAGAAAGCAAGAATGCCATCAAAGTGCCTAAATAGTGTTTTAGAAAAGCTAATCACATGGCGGATTCCTGAACTCAAGCCCGTATAAATCCAATGATTGAGAGCTTTTCTAGCAATCTCTTTGGTCTTGCAGGACCAAAGACGGCTCAGTTCTTCCTTTAGATAATAGGCCATAGCGAGGGGCTTGTTTACCTCTAGAGCTTCCTGAAGTCGAGCCTGTTCATTCTTTGCCTCATCTAGATTCTCTGGATTCTTGAGCAATAACCACCGAGTGCCCTTGAGAACAGACCGCCCTTCCTTGGTCTTTTCCTTGTAATACAAACTCCGGCGAAGCTTGGTCAAGGTCTCATTGTAGAGTTTGATAACGTGGAAGTGATCAAAAACAATAGATGCCTTGGGTAAATGCTCTGTGACTGCGGCAATATAAGCTTTTGACATGTCCATGGCTACAGCTTCAATCGTGGCTTTTGAGCGACGAATACGCCTAAAAAAAGAATCGAGACTTGAGGCACCCTTGCCCTCTGCCACAAAAATTATGGCACCTGTGTCCAAATCTAACACTACGGTCAAATAACGATGGTGTTTGCCGATTGAGATTTCATCTATTCCGATTCGACGAACATCTTTGAGTCTAATCTTAGAAAAGCGTCGCTTCAGTGAGCATTTCTGAATTTCCTTAACCACATGCCAAGATACCCCTAGAAAATGAGCAACCGCTTGAATCGTCATATGGCGAGATAAATCCAAGGCCAAGCGTTCAAATGCCCGCGTATAACTTTTCCTTGTCTCCACAAAATCTAATTTTATTTGGCGAACTAATCTGCAGTTCAAGCAATCGACCCGGGGGATATCCAGTTCTATTTCTACTGCCTTTTTACCAATCGGGACTGATCTCAACCGTCTGAAATGAGACCCACGGCTGCGTAGTTTTCTTGAGTTGCAAACGGCGCAACGCCATATCTTACGCCGAATTTTAGCAACGAAAATAGTTTTTCCTTTCTCAAATCTAGTACGTACATAGTTACAACCACGCAAACTAAATGCGTGATACAATAAGCTCGTGGACATGGTCTTCATTCCTTTGTAGTTTTTGTTATGTGGGGAGCCTGTCCACATGATTAACCCCTGTCTACCGGCATCCCATAAAAGTCCATTTCTTCTGCTAATTGCCACAGTGGAAGATTTGTGGGTGGCGCCGGTCAATGGGGCCCCCGAGGCATTCTGCACGACGTAGGGTTCTTGCGCTTTGCTAAGGCTTGAAGACTGCATAAGTACATCGCCTGGAAAACCACTGATCTTCGCCCCGCAGCGTGCTGAAGGACACGGGGTGATTGCCGGGGTCAGGACCCGCTACACCGAGGGAAGAAGCAGCCTGAATTGGAGAAAATCATCTCTTTCATCCGTTGGACGCTAATCCGCGATGAACCTTTTTTAATTTAAACTGGAATCAGGTCATGAATGACACAATGCCATATTACTCTCGTAATCCGGTTCTGGTCGAGCTTTTGCTGGTTGAGGACAATCCCGGGGATGTACGCCTGATCCAGGAAGCATTGTCTATGGTTGAAATCCCGGTACGTCTGCATCAAGTGGAAAACGCCTCAGATGCGCTGAATTTTCTCAAAAACGAGGGTAGTTATCATGAGGCTCCTAAACCGGGGCTAATCCTCTCCGATCTCAATCTTCCGGGCATCTCCGGCCATGATCTGCTCACAGCGGTTAAAAATGACCCTAATCTGGCGCATATCCCTTTCGTAATTATGAGTACCTCTGAAAATGAAGATGAGGTCAAGGCTAGTTATGATCTTCAAGCCAGCTGTTATCTTTCCAAACCCGGGGATTTGGACCAATTCATTGAAATGATTCAAAGCGCCCTGGACTTCTGGGTCCACATCGCGGCTCTTCCCAAATAGCAGAGGCCACACGCCCCTGTAATGATCACGGAAAAAAGGCATAGGAATTGCTATTCCCCTCGTTAGGCTGTGGGGTTTTTGCAAGAAGGGGAATGATCATGTCTGAGGGCTATGTTCTGGGCTTTGATGAAGCCGATTTTACGCAGCGGGAGCTTCTGGGAAACAAGGGTGCCAATCTGGCAAAAATGATTCAGGAAGATATTCCGGTTCCGCCTGGATTTATTCTCACTACGAAGGTCTGTAAACTTACCAGTGAATCAAGAAGCGACAAAATTCCTAAAGATGTTTGGGACGAGGTCAGAACACAAATTCAACGTGTTGAAGAGTGGACCGGTTTTCGCTTTGGAGACCCAAAAGCCCCTTTGCTCTTTTCGGTTCGTTCGGGCGCACCGGTTTCCATGCCGGGCATGATGGACACGGTCCTAAATCTGGGACTCAATGATCAGACTGTGAAGGGATTGGACGAAAAGAGCGGGAATCCCCGTTTTGCCTATGATTGTTATCGTCGCTTCATCCAAATGTTTTCTTCGGTCGTTTTGGGAATGGAGCATTCAGCGTTTGAAACCTGCCTGGAAAAATACCGACTTAAGGATGGGGTCGACCAGGACTGTGAGCTTCCACCCGGAACCTTGCGTAGCCTAGTCCAAGAATACAAAGGTCTGGTCCTCAAAAAAACAGGAGATCCTTTTCCAGAAGAGCCCCTGGATCAGCTTAAGGCTGGGATTCTAGCCGTTTTCGATTCCTGGAACACTGCCCGAGCCAAAACCTACCGAAGAATCCACAGCATTCCGGATTCTCTGGGTACGGCCGTAAATGTGCAAGCCATGGTTTTTGGAAACCTTGGCGATGACTCAGGCACAGGGGTTTTATTTTCGCGACATCCGAGCACAGGTGAGAACCAAATGTTTGGGGAATACCTGCAAAATGCTCAGGGAGAGGATGTGGTGGCAGGCATTCGAACACCCGTGGATATAGCCGTTTTAAATGAGATTCATCCGGCGCTCTTTCAACAACTCAGGGCCGTATCCAAGAGATTGGAAAAGTCGGCGAGGGATATGCAGGATATAGAGTTTACCATCCAGGAGGAAGTCCTTTTCATCCTCCAAACCCGCGTCGGTAAAAGAACAGCGCAAGCCGCTCTGAAGATCGCTGTTGACATGGTCGAAGAGGGGCTAATAACCCAAAAAACCGCTGTATTGAGAGTCGAGCCCGATCAAATTGACCAGCTCATGCATAAACAAGTCGATCCAGAGAAAAAAGTCCAGGCTCAACTTCTTGCCAGAGGCCTGCCGGCTTCTCCTGGAGCGGCGGTGGGCAAAGTTGTACTGACACCAAAAAAAGCTTGCGAACTGGCGGCTTCGGGTGTTTCTGTGATTCTGGTGAGGCAAGAAACTTCACCCGAAGATATCGAAGGCCTGCATGCTTCCCTGGGAGTTCTGACGGCCAGAGGAGGAATGACATCACATGCCGCCGTTGTAGCTCGTGGCATGGGGAAATGTTGTGTGGCAGGATGCTCAGACATCAAGGTGCTCACAGATGAAGGCCATTTTTGCGTGGGAGACCTCACGGTTCAGGAGGGGGCCTGGGTCACTTTGGACGGATCAACGGGAGAAGTATTCCTGGGGAGAGTTCCGGTTAAGCCTCCCAAACTAGATCAAAACTTCCAGCGCTTCATGAGTTGGTCGGACCAGTATCGAAAACTCAAGGTCATGACCAATGCCGACACCCCCACGGATGCGCTGGTCGCTAAAAACCTTGGAGCCGAAGGAATTGGATTATGCCGTACAGAGCATATGTTCTTTGAGCCGCAGCGGCTCCGGTGGGTGCGGGAAATGATCCTCTCCAGCTCTGAAGATGAAAGAGCTAAAGCCCTGTCCCAAATTCTTCCCATGCAAAAAGAAGACTTCAAAGGCTTATTTAGAGTCATGGATAGCTTGCCCGTAATTGTGCGCCTTCTAGATCCGCCCCTGCACGAATTTCTACCCACGGATGATGTCAATCTTCAGTCTCTGTCCCAGGAACTTGAGGTTGAATATAAAATACTGCAGGCCAAGGTTGATGAATTGAAGGAAGCAAATCCAATGCTGGGCTACCGCGGATGCCGTCTGGGTTTAACCCATCCCGAAATCAACGCTATGCAAGCGCGTGCAATCTTTGAAGCGGCTCTTGATTGTCTTGAAGAAGGCATCACCGCTCTACCCTATATTGAGGTTCCCCTGGTTGGCGATGTAAAGGAGTTCTCCCTGATCCGCAAAATCATTGAGGACGTGGCCTGCGAACTTCAGGTGGAGTCCAAAATCGACTATCGGATCGGCACAATGATTGAGGTTCCTAGAGCGGCTCTCACCGCGGATAAAATCGCCAAAGTGGCCGAGTTTATGTCTTTTGGGACCAATGATCTCACACAGATGGATCTGGGTTTCTCGCGTGATGATGCCGGCAAGTTTTTACCGGTCTATGTAGAGAAAGGAATTTATGAGAGAGATCCTTTCCAGAGTATTGATAAGGAAGGCGTGGGTGAACTCATGCGTATTTGTGTGGGAAAAGCTCGCTCGGTAAACCCAAACTTGCAAATCGGAATCTGCGGAGAACATGGAGGAGACCCCGAATCGGTCTTTTTCTGTCATGAGATCGGATTAAATGACGTAAGTTGTAGCCCATACCGGGTACCCGTGGCACGACTGGCAGCCGCGCACGCGGCTTTAAAAATGGAAGAAGGCGCAGAAAGAAGAAAAGCAGGGGAGCGAAGAAGGGAAACAGGAGGCAGAAGACAGGTAAAAGAGAAGAAGGAGATAGGGAGCAGAGGAAGTTGAAGATGAAAGACAGGCAGAAGGAACTAGAAGAACTATCGGAACTATAGGTATCATCGGAATGGAGAAAAGGAAAAAATAGTCACCCCTTGTGCTTCCGCCTCCCCGCTCTTTTCTTATTCTATAGTTCTCTAGTTCCGATGGTTCTTTAGTTCCTTCCCCAATTTTCGTCATCCTCTGACTTAGCCAGTGCTGTCTTCATTCTTTCCCAGCTTAGGTCAATATGATTGTCAAGTCCTACCGACATACGGATCAAACCATGGCTTAGTCCCATGTATTCCTGATCTTCCTGGGGGATTTCCGAGGAAGTGCTGGCTCCGGGAATACTAAAAAGGGTTTTATAAAACCCTAGGCTAACCGCCAGATAACCCACTTTTTCCCTCTGGAGATTCACCACCAGGGACCTGGCCCGATCCAAGGATTTAAAATCCACCGACAGAATTCCACCAAATCCGTATTCAGGATTCATGGCCTTGCTGATTTCTTTATGTTGTGGGTGAGACCCCAAGCCTGGATAATGCACTTTATATCCTTCAGATTCAAGCTTTTGAGCCAGGTAGAGTGCGTTAGCACTATGCTGTTTGATTCTTAAATGCAGGGTATGCAAGTTTTTCAGAATACTGGCTGAGCGCAAAGAGTCCAAAACGGGACCAGTGAGCATACAAATTCCCTGCTGAACATCCATCAGGGAATCAACAAAGCTCTGAGAGCCGCAAATGCAACCCGCTATACAGTCACTGGCCCCGTTGAGAAACTTGGTCATGCTGTGCACGACAATATCAGCCCCCATAAGTATCGGAGAAAAAATTAGGGGCGAAAAAGTGTTATCCACGACCAGAAGCGCCTGATTTCGTTTTGCGATCTCCTTTAGTTTTTTAAGGGGTGCATAACCAAGGAGCGGGTTGGAAAGAGTCTCAGAATAGAGAATTTTCGTTTTTGGAGTCATCGCTTTTTCGACGGCTTCGAGATCACCAATATCAACAAAACGCGTCTCAATACCCAAACGGGGCAAAACGTTTTTCATCAAGGCATAGGTTCCCCCGTATACCGTGCGCGAGGAAAGAATCTGATCTCCCTGCGAGCAAATTTGAACCAGGGTGGAGTGAATGGCAGACATGCCCGATGCGGTTACCGTTGCCGCTTCTGTGTGCTCCAATTTAGCCAGAGATTCGGCAAGAGCCTTATTTGTGGGGGTCCAATGCCGCCCATAGAGATAGCAGCCATGGGCCTCATCTGAAAAGGTTTTTTCCATGATTTCGGCTTCGAGAAAAGTAAAGGTAGAGGAATCTGAAATGGAAGGGTTGACTCCCCCAAATTCTCCAAAAACCTGATAATCCTGAATTTCAGTACTGGGATCAAATCGTTTCATAGTTTTCCTTTTAGCCGGGTTTCCCATCTACGCGGGGTTGAAAATAGATCGGGAAAATCTGAACAAACCAAATTCCAAAGCAGAAAAGCCATGGAAGTC
>CAZRLV010000135.1:0-8823 GCA_964600955.1 uncultured bacterium | reverse complement strand
GAACTAGAGAACTATCGGTACTAAAGGAATCATCGGAATGGGGAAATGAAAGAGGAAGAAAGGTGGATCCACACAAAAGATCGTAAAAATCTTACTACCTTTGATTCCTATGATGATTGATTTCAAGATGGATCTTCCTCTTCTCTCCCCCTCCTTGATTCTACTCTTCGCCCATGTTACTATTGAACATGACTTTCAATATCAGCTGTGGGTGAATTTATAATGATTAGTGAGTTCATTGATTTTATTTCTGTTTGTAGGACAGTCACAATTGCGATGCCGGGTATTGAGCATCAAACGGATGCCTGTCATTTGCCCTTCATTAAAGACGAGAGTGGTAATTTCTATATTTTCACCTCTGAGATTGCCAGTCATTTCAAGGCATTGGCCAACAGTGACGGCGTTAGTTTGATGTTTGTGAGCGGAGAAATGTCCAAAATGGGAGCTGAGTTCTCCATGCAAAGATGTAAAATTCACTGTCAGGTCAATGCCTGTGATCTTGAAGATAAGGAAGAAATTTTAATGGGCTTTAAGAATCGTTACGGAGAAATCGTAGATACGCTAAGACAGTTCAAGGACTTTGTTTTGTTTCAGTTAGTGCCCAAAAACGGAGTCTTTATTCGTGGATTTGGGCAAGCCTATAAAATCGATGAGGGCCAAGTTTTACCCCATGTAAAAATAGGGGGTTGATCGTCGATTTTATTTACTAAAGTTTTTCAATACAGATTGGCAGCGCCGGGTAGTGAGTCTGGATATTTTATCTGCCATAGGGTGGCTTAAATTTACCTGTTTCAAGGCAGTTATCAGCTTCCTGGCCAGCTCCGGTACGTGATTTATCACCAGTGCCTTTCCCAATCCTGCTTCTTCTGACAGCTTTTCAAAATGATGGGGCAAGATTTTATCGGCCTCATATTCTCCACCAATCTTCATGGCCATTTTCTTACTCAACTCCGGGTAAACCAGGGTGCTGACCAGATCGTAGAGCGGGGTCATTCGGATTGTCCCGTGGTGGTAGAGCAGGGAGAAGTTTTTGCCGTGAGCATCATTATTCCCGATCAGATAGTTGAAAATCACGGCATCCAATAGGTGTTGCAGGTCGATTACAGGCGTGCTAGAAACCGTCCTCAATAATTCAAAACAAGCCTTAAGACCGGGCCCACCCTCACTTTGATATTTCATTTCCGGGGAGATCCCAAGTGCTTGACAGAAATCCTCCTGATGCAAGCGTTGGACAGTACCCTCATTTTGGAGCTCGCGATCGTATCGATTCACCAATAAATAGTCGATCCCCTGAGCCTGTTGAAGTTTGACGGATGAAACCGGGATTTTCATGGCGGCCGCAACTTGCATGCAAAAAGCCTCATTGAACACCAGGCCTTCAAAGCTCTCAATCGCTGGTTTAAGAATATGTGTACTGGGGGCGCCGCCAAGCGGCAGGGAAACTTTTCCATCGGCTCGGTGCACAGTGATTTTATCCTGTGCTCCGGCAAGGGACAATCGTATGTCTTTCTCCCCGGCCATGAGAGGTTTGCGCGGCAACTCCTGGAGAATGCTAGCCAGAGCTTTGGAACTTAGTGGTTTGTAATGATAATTTTCTGAGGGTAACGATTCGCCTGCGGGCATAAAGGTTACGGCCCCGGCGCATTCCCCGCCAATTTGCTCGAGCATGGAAAAATCATTGCGTGCGCTGATACCCAAGTTGCGAGCAATGACTTTCCGCTTGCCTTCTTCAGGCAGAATTCCAGCAAAGAAGCCCCGACATTCACTTCGCTTAAATCGCTTCTCACGCAGTGGGAGAGAGAGAGAGAGCCCTACGGCCTCAGGATTAACCACCCAGGCTCTGTCATAATCGAAGAGCATCTGGCCACGGTCGTCCTGGATGAGTTGGCCCACAAAATTCTTGTGTAAATATACATCCAAAGTACGCGCCATAATGATCACGGTCCTGAGCCACTAGCTTTACCTGCACCGTCCCCATGTCCTGCCCCTGGATCAACGGGTGAATTAAGATCAAGCTGAATACCCAGGGACTGCAATACCGTAAGTGCTTTACCGATCTGGCAGGTGGGTTTTCCCTTCTCGAGATCAATAATGAACCGTAATCCCGTACCCGAAGTCAGGGCCAGATCCTTTTGTGTTACTTGCAATCGCTTGCGAGTCTCCCGGATCACGCGACCGATTTGTTCCGGTGTCATAGCCACCCCCACAATATTACCGTACGGTAATGTTAGCCCGAATCATTAAAAAAAGCAAGTTATTATTCCCGAGCGGGAATAAGGCGTCCAGGATAGTGGCTCTTTGGTGAAAATATTCCTGACCGGGAATATTACACCCATAAATTCGTAATTCTCCTGTCATCCCCCGGTCAAGCCGGAGGATGACAGTAATCAAGAATCAAAGGTAACAGAGGAATTCGAGGAATGAAGAAAAAGGTGGATTGCGGATCGGAGTCCACAATGACCAAAAAACAGGGGTTGATTCGCGGGTGGCGCCGGTCATGGGGCCCCCGAGGGATTCTGCACGACGTAGGGTCCACCGCAGACAGCCATAGCAAGAACCCTGCATAAGTACACCCGTAAGAAAAGCCACGAAACCAAAGTCCCGCAGCGCGCAGAAGGACACGGGGTGATGTCCGGGGTCAGGACCCGCTGCAATGCACTAACATTTCCTTAAAGATGGATCCCCTGGTCAAGCCAGAGGATGACGGGGGTCGAGAATACAGGAGACAGAAGTCAGAATGAAGATGGCACGGGCCCTTCATTTCTCTTCCAATCTTACCTTTAAGCCTACAGCCTAATCCCCTTAAAGCCTTTCCCTGACCTTTTGAATGGGGCCCCCGGTCAAGCCGCAGGATGACGAAAGGCAAGAATTCCCATTAGGGAATAAAGCTTAGAACTTCGTCGATTTGGTCTACGGCGGTGCCGCTGAATTCGGCGTCAAGGTCTCTGGCGATTGCCATTTGCTGATCGGCCTTGAGGCGGTTTCCCTGGACAAAATAGGCATAGGCCAACATGGCGTGTACCTCGGCGTTGGTTACGCCTACATTAAAGCGATCCACGTAGGTAAACTGGGTATTGCCGCTATCGATGCCCTCAATGATCGTGGCGGCCTCATCCACATCTGCACGGGTTCCTTTGGAGATCAGGGCTCCTGCCAGGCCCACACGGGCATCATCTTGCGTACCGTCTTTGACAAGTGCAGTTCTAAAATCCGCGATTCCTGCGGAACTCCCGGATTGTTTGACATTCACCCAGCCGATCCCGGCATAGGCTTCGGCCATATCGGTGGCTGTGGCATCATCGGAAGCGATCACCTGCTGAAAACTTTGCTTGGCCGCTGAAATAGAGCCGTCCTTAAACAAAGTCCAGGAGGTTTCCACCTTGGCTTCGGCTCCAGAAAGTGGCAGCCCTAAGTCTCCATTGGCTCCGTCCAGCGAATCTCCCCCGGGGGCCGCTCCGCAACCCAGAACTATAAGAGAAATCAAAATGCTAAATATGCGTACCCAAATCATGATCATTCCTCGCTCATTTTTATTTCAAAACAGCAATTTTCAAATTTTTTGTCAGTTTCTGTCCCTGGATCGTAGCCTTCACCCTTAGAAAATAAACCCCGTTACTGACTTCGTTCCCAGTGTCGGAGATGAGATCCCACTCCAGGGTTTCCGTCAGACTCAATGGCTCAAGGAAATCCTGATAAACTCGGTCTCCACGACTGTCATATACATACATTTCGACCCGTTGTGCCTGAATATTTGTATGAATTCGTAAATTAACCCGAGTTTTTGCCGGATTGGGATAAACTGCGGCCTCCAAGGTTTTTCGGGTAATCGGGGTCGCTATGGAAGTGGACCTACGGATATTTCCCGCCCGGTCTCTCGCCTCTAAAACCCCTTTTTTCCCACTCAGACTGGCTGGAAAACTAAATTCGATTTGATGGGCTCCCGGAACTTGCCTTCCAAAATAGGCTTTACCGGAGACATGAAATCTACTGTTTTCAAAATCCACTCCAGACCCCGAATCCAAAAGACTAAAGCGTAGCGAGCCTGAACTTCCAGGCTCCAAAACCTCGATTCGGGGAGCCGTGTGATCGGTGTAAAAAGCCATAGGACCCAGGGCACGAGCCTTGGATTTCCAGGTTGAAGACCCCTTGCCTGCTGAACGGGGCTCTCCCATAAATTCCCAGTGCTCACCCACAAAAACATAGAGTCCAGGTCGGGACTCTGAGGTGGGTTTTGTCGCCCAGGTCCCTGTGATGAGTCCAGGAGAGGAGAGATGCAGCGGATAAGGGTGAGAGTCTAAAGACTCCACCAGTTCCAATTCCTCGGCTTTTGGGAGATTTTGAAGATCCGGGGGTAGGAGCATCAAAGCCTCAGAGCCGCTTGAAGAACCTTTGGGGATCTGAATTTTAAGTCGGCTTGAAGATACCGTGGTGGCTCTAGAGGGAAACACCTTGGAAAGCGGAATGAAAAAACTGCGCGTATTGATATTACCAAATTGGTCCTCACCGGTGACTCTGAGATGAAAATTGGTCTGATTTACCAGATTAAGATGAAAAGAGACCGAGAAGGCCGAGGCCGTCAAACGAATGGGGTCGAGGGCAATTTCCTGATCTGAGGAATCAATCAATAAAACCGAAGGTAGATCGGGAATCGCCAGACTGCGGCCCCCGGGACTCTCAAATCCCTTGACAATAAAGGTCAGCGAGTCATGGTCTACCGGATTGGAGAAGAATTTCACATCAAAAAACGGCCCGGCACTCACCTCAAAGAGATTCAGTCCTGAATCCCCGGCTCTGAGTGGATTACCCGCAGGGTCCCAGGCTTTCTCCGCCAGAATCCGAACCAGGCCCTGAAGGGTTTCAACCCCAGTCTGAGGAGGCTTGATCTCGATTTGAGCCACCAATTGATTGACCTGGTAGGATTGCACTTCAATCGCCATTTGCTTTGAGGTCGTTGGTTCCACCGGCTTTAAGAACACCTCAGGCAGACGGCTTTCATCCATAGGTTCTGAGAAGGTTAAAATAAAGCGTGTGACGCCCTGAGTGATACGACCCTGTGATTCCGGAGAGGGGTCTTGAATCTGGATACTGGTGACACGCGGGGCCGTTTGATCAATGCTAAAAACCGTGTTGAGAGTAGGCGTCCCCCGATTTCCAAGTGAATCCAGGGCTCTCAGGTTCCAGCCATAAATCCCCTCACCCTCCGCCAGAGACGCCAGATTTATGGTCATCTTCGTGCTCGCCCCCTGGGGTTTGAAGACCTTGCTATTTTGATTGGGGGTCAAGATTTCCAGTTCATAACCGGCGGCTTCTTCCACGGGTGCCCAGGAAAACGAAACGAAAAATCGATTTGTGGTGGCATTATTTACCGGAGCTGATTTTACGGGAATTCCAAAGCTACTCGCCAATAAGCGCACACGGTAGGCAAAGTCCCGGTAATTCCCGGCTTGATCATAAGCTCTTAGGGTAATAAGACCCCCGGTGTCGCGGGTCACGGGAACATCGAGGTCTATATTCCAGTTTTGAAAGGGTGGGTCCGGGTCATTAGGGGGCAACGTGGCTCCAGCAAGAAAAGTCGGGGTAAAAGGAAGTAGTGTGGTGGTTGGAATAAGCCCCTCCAGGGCCTCAACTTTGATTTCCACGCGGTTTAGTCCACTACCGCCTAAATTATCACGTGCTTTTCCAAATAGAAAGGCCTTGCCCCCGGCCAGGACCATATCATTTTCAAGGTTTTCGGCAATCAAAATTGGATTTTGGGTGTCTAGAGAAAAACTTGATGAGGTTCTGGGACTCTGGTTGCCCGCCTTATCCACGGCCACCACCTCGACTCGATAAAGCCCATCGGCTGATCCGTCATTGGGTAAAGATGAGGCCGCGCCGCTCTCATCGACAATTTCAAGCAGGAGTTTTTGCGCTCTTTGTTCGGGAATGGATTCAAAACGGATTTTTGAGCGAACCTCTTCCAAAGAGCCGTTTCGACTACGAAAAAGCGCAATGGAGCTTGCAGAAAGATCAATATCTGAGATCTCAACGTCAAAGCGCGGCAGACAATCCTTTAAGATTGCACTGGTGATACGAAAATTCTTAGAAACCGTAGAGCCTTGGACCGGAAAAACCTGCTCCACCGAAGGCTTGCAATTATCATAGGTAAAGACACAAATATGGTCTCGGGTCTGGTTTCCAGAGAGATCAAAAACCTGGGATTCAATCACGTATTTTCCGTCTTTGGAATCATCTGAGGGCAGAGGCGAGTTCAATTCGTAACGCATGGTCGAACTGGAAATCAGTTTTTTCTGGCCCGGTAGAATTTGGGGAATCTCATGGAAATTTCTCAAGATCAACGAAGAGGGGTTGATATCAAACTGCTCACTGGAAACGCTGACTTCCACAAAATGGGTGCCTCCCTGGGGAAAAGTCCCTGCGCCAAAGCGCGCAAACCCCTTGTCTTCGGGGCGACAGGCAATCAGATCGGGGGTAATCTCAGTAAAGTCCATGGTAAAAAGTCGCGTGTCCTTCAAAGAGCGATTTCCGGCCTTATCCGAGATTATGACTTCAATTTTATAATCGCCCTCCTGCTCAAAAAGGCTCTGGGGTATGGCATCCACAGTAATGGGGTCAAACTCCACCAGAGAGAGGTTGATTTCAACACCTCTTGGGTCAAAAACCCGGATACTGGCTGAGACCGTATCCACCCCTGAGGCTTCACCCTGAGAGCTGGTTAGAGGATCTTCAAAAATGAGTCGGAATTTTTCGGGGGTTTTAGAAAGAACAGAGCGCTCGGCCGGAATCATATCCCGAATCCGCGGGGCCTGAGTGTCCACCTGAGCGATGGCATCAAGAGTAAAATTAATGGGGTTACCGGCTGCGTCTCCCCCTTCTTTGACTGTGATTCCCAGGGGGCCGTCCTGTCCCTGGCTTAAGGCAAAGCTATATTCCCAAACCTTGCCGGAACCGCTAAACAAGCCCGCATTAAACTGGCTATCTTGAAAAGGTCGTACCACCAGGGTAGGGGCGGTTTTGGAATCCTCATTGAGTCGGATTTTCAAGCGCACCGAAGTTGAGGGCAGAAAAATCGGAGGATTGATTTGCGGCACTGGCACGTCATTGAGGCGGATCTCTTCGACAATGGGAGCCACCGTATCTTTGACAAAGCTCACCCTGGCAATAGAGGTTGGGCTGCTATTTCCCACCTCGTCTTCGGCTTTGAGTTCGATGGTATGTTGCCCATCGGGCAGGTTTTGGATCTCAGCTCTAACGGAAAACCGCCCTGAGGTGGTGATTTCCAACGGGGAAAGCGGGGAGAAATTGATCCCTGACGGGCCGCTTAAATAGACTTTGGGTTTGAGAGTATTGACCAAGTTTTTATCGGGCTCTGCCAGGGCTTCGATGGTAATTTCAGGGCCTTTTGTGACCAGGGTCTCTTCGATATTGGGAAGTAAAATCTGCGGGGCCGTGGGAGGTGTCAGATCCAGCTCTATACAGCCAAGCTCAATGCGCGGCCCCTTGAAAATCGGGCTGTTATTGTTCTCTGGTTCGAGGGCGAAGCAATGCAGACCCTCGGCGTTCATATTCAAACTATGCGAAAAATTATCGCCTGAACTCAGACCTGCGATCTCAGAGTTTAAAAACCCATCCACATAGAATTTGACGGCAAAAGGTCCCACGGTTCCTAAAACCTGTCCGGTGATGAGCACACCGCTATGGGCTGTGATCGAATCTTTTGCCGGTACCAGTGCCGGGGTGACCACTCTCACATCCCCGCCCTGCCCACGGGTGACATCCCCTAGATCCTTGATGGCGCTTTCATGACCCAGAGAATCACTGGCCACAATGCGCAGTTTGACGGTCTGCCCAACCCCCAGGGTTGTCATATCCACTGTGGCGATAAAACGGGCATTGGGTTGAATCAAGCCTCCGCCAAGAACCTGACGGGTACTCTCTCCAGTAATTGGGTCTGGAACCCCATCGATAAAAACTGTCACGGATCCGGCGATCTCAGGCTTATCCGTGGCATTGCCCGCCGGATTGGAGTTGTCGACATTTCCCAGAATCTGAAACGTGGATGTAAACACGGTTTTGGGGAAATCATTGCTGACATCATCAAGATTGGGGGGGTCTGGAGGTACGGTGTCTGAGATAACCTCCAGGATGGGGAATCCTAGAACCAAAACCTTACTAGTATCTTCTTCCCCAATCACGGTAATTTTATTTAGAACACGATCCCCATCACAAAGGGCCACAACATGCGGTCCGCTGGAGACTGGTTGAGGCGCAAGTCCCGTCAGAAGGCTCTGATTTATGCCGCAAGGACCTTCACGAAAAAACGTAAGCGAAAACCCTTGGGGATTATTGCTCTGTTTGACACTCCACTGAGTGTCTACAAAGCCCCCGGTGATCAATAGATCTGGGGGGATTAGCTCCAGGGTGATCTCATCAATGACCGCAAAGCTGGAATGCAGGGGCAGCCAAGAAAAGAATAGACAAAGCAATATCACGCGCATGATCATAGGGAGTTATCGGAGTCAGAGGGGGTTCTTCTAACAAGAATCCGAGGATATACGTTTGTTTTGTAAGGCTTTTCAATGCTTTTGAGAGATTTTCAGTTTTCTCTAAATGACAGGGATTATATTTGCTTTGAGCGTCTAGGTTTTTCTGCGGGCCTACATTTGCTCTTTGGGGTTTCAGGGTCTGGAAAAACCACGTTTTTGGAATTTTTGGCAGGCAAGCGCCCGGGAGGGCGTGGAGTTGTGGAAGTCAACGGCAGTGATTATGCCCTTGAGAACCCACTTCAGGCCGAGAGCTTTTTCAAGGAAAAACTTGCCGTTC
>CAZRLV010000134.1:0-8959 GCA_964600955.1 uncultured bacterium | reverse complement strand
GTAAAAAAAGCTTTTGCTTCCCATCAGACTTGATCCAAAGGGCCTCAAACGCCTCGTGGGATTCATAAGCCAGCCCCTGGTTGAAAAGCTCAATACCCCGCAGCCAAAAAGGCTCCTCGCCTGAACTATTAAGACCTGGCAAAATTCAGCTTGAAAGCTCGGAAATAACCGGAGCAGGGCCCCAGTACACCCATTGATCGATGATTTTTCCACTCTCATTAATCTTGAAAACGTCAATTCCCGAGAACTCGACCGACTTGCCATTGCGCCCCATACCTGAGCCAACCCACCTCACAGCGGTACCATAATCAGTAATATAGGTGTTATCCGCCCGCATAATGACGGGTTCAAACAAGCTTCCGATTCCAGAAATAAATTGCTTGAGACCTTCTTCACCCACATGCTCCTGACGGCCGGGGTATTGCCTCACAGCATCCGCGGAAAACAAACAAACCCCACGGCCCCATTCCATGGTGGTCAACGCTGAATAATAGTCTCCAAGAACTGAATTAATTTTTGCTTGCCCCATAAACACACCTCAAAAGTTCCGTCCAAGCCTACCTTATGCAGATGGCCCAACAGAAAATTTCAAGAAATGGAACAGGAATGAATTAAGAAGGGAAGGAACTAGAGAACTATAGGAATCCTCGGAATGGAAAAAAGAAAAAGATGGATTTCGATTCTATTCCTTCTACCCACTCTTTTCTTATTCTATAGTTCTGTAGTTCCGATAGTTCTCTAGTTCCTTCTCCCTGCAATCCCTCTTCTCTTCAACCACCCCTGATTCCTTTGATTCCTCTGCTCCCTATGATTCCCAGCTCCTATAAAGCCCCACTCTTTGAACATAATCCCAGACATTGGGACTCAGTAGTTCGCTACAATCGCGCGCATTCTCACAGCGAACCCGAATCTCAGAACTGGAGAGATCCAGAGGCTTAAATCCGTTTAGTTTGTGGATGCGGACAGAGGGTTCTTCACGGGGCAAATCAGGGGAAGTTCCACGAGGAATTAGGATAAAATCGGTCTCTTGCAAAAGATCTCCTGATTGATGCCAGTCGGGTAATTGGCCCACCAAGTCCCCTCCGATGACAAAATGAAATTCGTCTCCGGGGCTTTCACAGCGCAGTTCGCGCATCAACTCAAGGGTACAAGAGCCCGGCTGAGGGCGTTCAATCTGGCGACTATCTAAAACACAATCTGGAGGTTCGAGGCCTGCACCTACCAGCATAACCCTGAGCATCTCCAGTCTCTGACGCGGAGTTGCAGAAAGTTGTTTAAAAGGATTGTCCTGAGCTGGAACCACACGAACCCGATCCACCAACTCAGAATCCAGCAGGGACAAAAGAATGCGTTCGTGGCCTCGATGGGGCGGATCAAAGCTTCCCCCAAAAACCGCTATGCGCATGAGGTAATCTCAATTCCATGCGCCCGCATCTCGCCTAGCGCCTTCTCTGAGTCACCCGGATTTAAATCCACGCCCCGACAGGCATCCTTGATCACGTGAGTCTTGAATCCAAGATCCGTGGCATCCAAAGCCGTAAATTTAACGCAATAATCCGTGGCCAGGCCCACGATATAGACTCCCTTTACAGCGTGTTCTTTCAGATATGCCCCCAGTCCGGTGGCTCTACGTTTCTGGTTATCAAAAAAACCGGAATAGCTATCCAGTTCACGCTCGGTCCCTTTGCGAAAAATCTCCCGAACCCCTCTCATATTCAGGCTTTTCACAAACTCGGCACCGGACTTCCCCTGTACACAATGATCGGGCCACAGAATCTGCTCGATGCCTGAGACCGTGGCAAAATCTCCAACCGATTTTCCGGGATGCTGACTGGCAAAGCTCTGATGGTCTGGAGGATGCCAGTCCTGAGTGGCCACGACAAGATCAAAACCACGCTGCAAGGCGTTGATTACCGAAATCACTTGTTCGCCTTCTTTGACGGCCAGGGCACCTCCCGTGCAAAAATCATTTTGAACATCTACAATGATCAAGGCCTTGAGTAAATCATCCACAAGAAGCCTCCTTGGAACTCCTGGACATTTCTTCAAGCTCCTGTTCAAATTGCCCGGATAAGATTGGGAAACGACACCATGAACGAGGATCAAGATTGGCATCATCCAGATGAAATCCAGGTGCATAGCGTTCTCTTTTCCACTGATTTTTTGACCAGAGACGAAAGAACCGCTCCACCCATTCCTCCAGGCTTTCTCTTGGAAATTCCTTCCCATGATTTAAAACCAGACGCTGCAAACATTGGGATGGTGAAAGCTTTTCGCAGACAAAAGCCCTCTCGATAAAATCCAGAATCGGGTAAGGCATCAATTCTCCCTCATCCGTTTGCTTTGCCTCTTTCGGCTTAAGCTCAGCGGTTGGAGTCTGGGCATTGACCAGGGAAAGAATGGGCAGACTCCCTAGATCCAGGGGGCCTTCATCTTGCATCCAGGACAGCCATTTTGTCAGAAAAACTTTGTCCACGCCCGCTAAAGGAGCCAACCCCCCGCAAGTATCTCCATCCATAGTGGCATAACCAACGGCTACCTCACTGCGATTGCTGGTGGATAAAAGCAGTGCTCCCTTGAGGTTTGCCAACAGCCAGACCCCCGGCCCCCTCACCCGGGCTTGGATATTCTGAAGTGCCAAATCATGGGTATCCCAGGAAAGTTTGTCTCCCGTGGCCTCTGATACCAGATCGACATAAGCTTTAACCAGAGGCTCAACATCCAGATCCAAAAATGGAACTTTTAGCTCACGACAAAGCTTTTTAGCGGCACGAAAACTCTCGCCACCAGAATACTGTGTGCGCTGATAAACACAGCTCAGCAACCGGGAGATCATACTGGCATAACCCGTGCAGGATTCAATACCTTCAATATGTGAAAGAGCGGCCCAAGTCTTTTCAAAGCCTAGATCTTGAATCAGGCGCATCACCATCAGGGCTACCAAAGAGGTTACCGAACTGGAATCCACCCCTCCACTCAGCGACACCACAAAGCCTTGAGACCGGCTTTTGCGAAGGTAATCAAAAAGCCCAAGAGTCACAGCCCTGGAAAACTCTTCCTCTTTGATACGATTTTCCTGCTCCCAAGGCTCAGGCTCCTGAACCTTGGGGTCCAGGGGGCTGACCAGATTAGAAAAGCTGAAATCAAAATGCACAGTTCCCAGGTCTCCGGGCTCCAGTTGTGGAGAGTAATTCAAGGAGGACGAGCGACCCAATCGAATTCTGGCCAAATCCAGGTCAGCACAGGTCAAAACCATGTTCTCCAGCCCAAAACGGGGGCCAGCGGCAAGTAATTGCCCCTGAGCCGCAATCAGAGAACCTCCGTCATAAATCGCCCGTCCAGACTCACAGCCCAGAAGATTCGCGTAAACATAGCCCACTCCCAGGGAACGTGAGGACTCCTGAACAAAGCGCTGACGAACCGGGAATTTTGAAAAGGAAAAATGACTGGCGCTGGGATTAAGAATTAAATCCACGCCCCGCTCGCTAAGGTGAACCCCCGGCCTCTGAGCCACCCAACCATCTTCACAGATCTCACAGCCCAGTCGCACCCCTGAAAAATCAAAACAAAAATCCCCAAAGGGATAGGAGGACCCCAGGATCTCGATGCGTGATAAAACGCCCTCTTCCCAGGCTTTAAACCAACGCGGTTCATAATGCAAACCATCCCCGGCCAAAAAGCGTTTGGGCACAACCCCCACAATCTTTCCCTGGGCCAAAATTGCCGCCGAGCTGAACAAGCCATGACGGTAGCGCACGGGTAGGCCCAGACAAAGAATCAACCCTTGCACCTCTGGCAAAATAGCCCCTAAACTATGGTAAGCGTCGTCGGTAACAGAGGGTGAATGGAAAGCGTCCTCACAGCCGTAACCTGTTACGGCCAGCTCAGGCAGACAAAGAACTGAAACCTGATGATCGCGGGCTACTTGCACAGCCTCAAGAATATTATCCTGATTACGTTTCCAGTCCAGGGGGGTTTGGTTTAAAGCTGCGGCTGCCACTCTCAAAATTGTCATAGGGGCCTTTCCACGTCTTCACCCGCCTGATCACGAGCCTTTAAAATCAGCTCTGTCTTACAGCTATGCAGGCTTTTTTCAACACCCACCGGATATTTATGAGGATTAACAAAACGTTTCACCCCCGAGTGAAAAGAGTCTAGCTCCTTGCCCACAAGATTGCGAATTTCCTCCAGGCTTGGCTCCTGGTAAACCAAGCCTCCCTTGCGTAGAACCGGAACAAGAAGATCTTCATGCTTTGTTCCCGATCGAATTTTTTTCTGACGGGTCATGTCCAGAGGATCGATGAGAGTCGAGCCTCGGCTGAGATCCGTATTCACATCAAAAATCATATCTGCACGTGCCTCTCCTCTGGAGTAGAACCTGCGCACCTGCATTACCCCCGGATTGGAAATTTTTACGACCTGCTCCGAGAGTTTGATCTTGGGTTGCCAGGCTGTGTCTCCCTCGTGGCGAAGGGCTGTGAGCTTGTACACCCCCCCCAAAGAGGGTTGGTCATGGCCTGTTACCAGCCGGGTTCCAACTCCCCAGACTGCGATTTGTGAGCCCTGGAGCTTCAGACTTTGAATGATCGATTCGTCCAATTCATTGCTGGCAAAAATACGTGCGTTCTCAAAACCCGCCTCATCCAGGAGTTTGCGGGCCTCGATACTTAGATAGGCCAGATCCCCCGAGTCCAGTCGCACCCCAAGCATTTCTTGGCCGCGCGAGCGTAGCCAGTCACCCACTTCAATAGCCTTGCGAACACCCGCAAGAGTATCATAGGTATCTACCAGGAAAACCGTATGATCGGGCATGGTGCGGGCAAACTCCCGAAAAGACTCGGTTTCATCATCAAAGCACATGACCCAGCTGTGGGCATGGGTACCGCGAACGGGAATTCCAAGCAGCTTTCCTGCCAATACATTGGACGTGGCCGAACATCCTCCAAGATAGGCTGAGCGACTGGCAATCAGGGCGGCTCCCACCCCCTGGGCACGACGCAGTCCAAATTCCAAAACCGGGTCCCCCTGGGCAGCCTGACAAACCCGAGTGGCCTTGGTTGTAATCAAAGTGGGAAAATTAACTAAATTCAGTAGAGGTGATTCCAAGAGCTGGCATTGAATGACCGGCCCCTGAACCCGGATCAGGGGTTCCTGAGGGAAAACCACGCGCCCTTCGGGAATAGCGTCAAGATCGATACTAAGTTGCATCGAACCTAAAACCTCAAGGAACTCCGGCTCAAACATGGCATTGCCTTGCGAGCTCTTCAATGATCTCAAATATTCAAGATCCTCAGAAGTAAAACTGAATTCACTGAGATACTCAATCACCTGAGATAAACCCGAAGCAATGGTATAGCCGCCTTTAAAAGGATTTTGGCGAAAGTAGAGATGAAAGGTGGTCTGGAGGTTATCAAGCCCGGCTTTCCAGTAACCACTGGCCATAGTTAATTGATAGAGATCGGTGAGCAAAGCCAAACTTTTATGACCCGTCAAAAGCGAGGAACCCATAGGCTAACATTATACTCAAAATTCCTCTCTTCTTGACTTCTTAAACTCTCCGATTAAAATGGAGCCGCAAAAAGAGAGGTTTTATGGCTCGCATGGGTAGGGTAATCACCCTTAAACTTGGAAGAATTGATAAAAAGGCACTGCAAAAGTTCCTCGACGAATCCGTCAAGGGTCTGGATGGGGAAAAGGAGCGGGTGAGTCCAAAAGAGTTTGAACGCGCCCGCAAAACTCTACGTGGAATCCAGAAAAAAGTGCGCAAGTCCGTGGCCAACCAAGAATTTAATGTGAGCGACGAGGAGTATCAGTACCTAAGCATGAGCCTTGAGCGCATCGTAGAAAACAACGAGACCGCGTTTGAGGACATGTTTTTTCTAAAACGCTGGTTCTATAAACTCCTGGCTAAAAACTACCAACATCTCTACGACATAATTAAACAGAAAAGATCTTAAAATCAAGAATCAGAGAAATCAGAGGTAGCAAAGGGATCCGAGGAATGCAAGAACATCACCTGCGTGATCCTGAACTTGATTCTTGTCATCCTCTGACTTGAACAGGGGATCCATTTAAATGGTCGAAGAAATCTTCATCTTCATTCTGACTCCTGAATTCTGAATTCTTCCTCCCCCCTGCTGTGGTATCCTTTGGTGATCTGAGATGTGCAGCCTGAAATGAAGTCAAAATCTCAATTAACTCCTTCCGATTCCGCGCTTTCGCAACTCAATCTGCTTGGATCTTTGCGCCAGCTCTATAGTGGCCTGATAGAACTGGATGCCAGACTTCTGGACTCAAGGGGTCAAATCTTGGAAACCCTCAGGGCATCTTCGCGTAAACGGCCCTCTTTTGCTTCGGGACGAGAGCTTTTATCAAGCGTAAAAAGAGAGACTGGAGCGGGGTTTTCGGTTGGCAAAGAAAAATCCGTTCTTAAAGCTCCCATTCGTATTCTTGGGAAACTGGAGGGCGGCCTTGAAATTCACCTCTACCGCAACCCCGCGCAGACCATGGAAAACCTACGTGAAATCTCCAGGGCCATCGAGGAATTCGTCCATCATCGTATCCGACTCAGTGAGCTCGAAGAGCTTCAAAACACCCTCGACACGGGTTCAAAAGATGACTCTCAAGCAGGCTTCACGGATCTGGTACGTTCCCATGAACATTTGCGTGAGATGGTGGACTTTCAGGCTGAGGAACTCAATCGAGCCCGTCAAAAAACCCTCATGTTGGACTTGCTACAAGACGTGGGAACCACGTCGGAAATTGAATTCTTGATTAAAATTTGTCCTAGCGTCTCCAGTTTTATGGCGGCAGAACGCACCACTCTTTGGCTTTATGAGCCAGACACCCATCAACTGCGCACGATCTATGGAGAAGGACTTGAAAATCAGGAGATTGTCCTGGCCCCCGACAAAGGATTGGTGGGCGAATCCTTTACGCATTGCAAGACTTTCTACAGCAATAACCCCTATGGAACCCGGGGCTTTCATAAAAGAGTCGATAAAAATACGGGCTTTCGAACGGCTTCCAACCTCGTAACCCCCATTATTCATCGAGGGCAAACCATCGGGGTTCTTCAGGTTCTCAACAAAGAAGGCGGATTTACGGACCGCGATATTGAGAAGGCCGTGGCCCTGGGGGAAACCTTAACTGCGCATATGAATATCTACAAACTGGTGGCGAGTCATATCTCCGCTAGTGAAGAACTGAAATCACTACTTGAAACAATTCCTGATGTTGTTTATCGCCTGGACTGCTCGGGTAAAATCCAATACATCAGCAAAAGGGTGGAAGACTGGGGCCATCTCAGTTCAGAATTATCCGGGCAAGCTTTTTCATCCCTGATATCACGCATCATCGTACCCAAGAGTTCGGGGATATCAGACCTGGTCGCCGATGATTCTGATGGCCTTTTAGAGCAGTTTTTCTCCTTGAACCAGGAAGATGATAGTGAGTTGCATTCCCTCGAGGTGGAAATTTCCGCTGGTCCGCACCTGAATCAGGTCGGAGACGAAAGTGAGCAGTCATCCCCCGTTTTTTCCGGTGAAATCAACGCTTCGGGTTACTGGACTACAGCTCCTGGTAAACCCAAGGCATTTAGTGGAAGCATTGGAATCATCCGCGACACCACTTCAAGAAAGCAGGCCGAGGAAAAACTACAAAACACCCAGGCAGAGCTGGTTCGAGCCGAGCGTGTCGCAGGGCTGGGAACTCTTGCGGCTGGAATCGCACACGACTTCAATAACCTTTTGGGCGTCATCGGTGTGGGTGCCGACATTATTTTAATGTCTTCTGAAACGGGGCTTTCACAAGAGGCTATCGACAGTACATTTCGAGACATGGCCGAAGCTGTTAAAAAAGCCAGTGACCTGACACAGCGGCTCCTAACGGTCGCTAAAACCACCGACCCCAATGTTGAAATCACCAGCCTGACCGCAACGATCGAGGATGCGGTCAAAATCATGAGCGGTCAGTTGGAAAGTAAAGGTATTGAGTTAAGTATTTCTCTGGATGAAAACCTGCCGCTTTGTATGCTCGATCAGGGGCAAGTCCGGGATATGCTGATCAATCTTATCACCAACGGAATGCACGCCATTGAAGAATTAAATCTTCTGGAATCCACCGAGGGGGTCTTCAGGCGTATCGGAATCAATTGCCGTCGAAAAGGAGAAGGGATTGAACTTCAAGTCTGGGACACGGGTGCTGGAATACCCGAGTCCATCCTACCCGGTATTTACGATCCCTTTTTCACCACTCGGGATCGGGGAGTTACCAAAGGTACAGGACTGGGTTTATCCATGGTTTATACCAGCATGCAAAACCATGGAGGGCGGGTGGAGGCTCAATCCTACACTCGTGAAGCCAGGCGCCCACCACCCTTTTTCAATCCATCCTATTCCGGCACTCTTTTTACCTTATATTTTCCGCTTGTGGAAGGCCTTCAGCCCACAGAGGATCTGGTTCAGGACTTTACCGAGGTGCCCTTCGATGCAAACCTTAAAATTTTCGTCGTGGATGATGAAGCCACCTATAGGAAGCTGATCCGGGTTACACTCGAAACCCATGGATATTCAGAGATTAGAACTTTTTGTAATGGCACAGAAGTTATGGATACCCTTCTTGAAAACCCGGATCAACTTCCCAGGATTATTATTTCAGATCTTCAAATGTCGCCCCTGGATGGGCTTGAATTGGTTCAAGCCGTGGATAAGGCCCAGTTTTCCCCCCCCCCAAGTTTCATTATCTGCAGCGGAAAACTTACTTCAGACTATACACAGACGCTAAATGGCCTGGGAGTGACCAAAATTCTCTCAAAGCCCTTTAGGTCACGCCAGTTAATAGAAACAATCCAAGATTGCCTGAAAACCCCCGGCTAAGAAGCTAGAGGAAGTTAAAGAGAAGAGGGGGAAGGCACTAACTGAACTAAAGAACTATCGGAATCATCGGAATGGGGAGAGGA
>CAZRLV010000133.1:8206-8992 GCA_964600955.1 uncultured bacterium | reverse complement strand
CGATAGGTCCTTTTCCCAACCCATCCTATTTTTTCTTTTCTTCCTCACTCAATTTAGCCGCTATGAAGATTTTTGAACTGCGCTTCGCATGCTTTCTCTGAGACACACGATTGACGCCTACAAAATAAATATCCAGTCCGGGGAGCCTGTTTTCAATGATGCGATTTAGATTGGATATTTTTAAGACTCCCCCGGCTTGATCCTGATAGTCAAGGATTTCAATTTGCAGATAATGACCAAAATTCTTATTTGCATTGAGTGCCAAAAGAAGTTCTCGAATACTATGGGCTGAGATCACCAGAGGCAGAATAGATCCATTGCGAAAACGGGTAATTTCGGTTTCCAGTTTTTCAATTTCGTCCCCCTTGCTCTGCACCGCCTCCTGATCATCGAGCTGGACTTCTACATTCTCAAGCAGGTTCAAATCTTCAAGGGTCAGGGTTTGACCCGCCTCCAAAGCTTTCTCCAGTCGGGACAACTCTTGCAAAACATCATTGAATTCCTCTCCGGCTTGAGAGCTATCCACTTTCAGACCGGATACTTCTTGTAAGAGGGTTGAATGAGCGTCGCTTTTCTTAAGATAAGCTTCAAAATCGCTAAGGTAATAGGCTTGTACCGCCTGGCGCGAAAACTCCATATAGACCGTATTTACAGGACCCGGCCCGGTTTTTTCGTAGTCCACGAGAGGAAACCGCAGGCGAAAGCGTAGAACAACTACAAAAATAAAGTTTTTGGAGGCAGAATCATAAGGGTTTCTGAGTTTTGCCTCCTTAAAAAATTCCCCCC
>CAZRLV010000133.1:0-8196 GCA_964600955.1 uncultured bacterium | reverse complement strand
GAAACTTGATGAAATCAGATTTATGTCTTCGCGTGTTTTGAAATATTGGTAATCCAGAGTCAAGCTAAAATCCAGAGCATCCTTGACCAGTTCATAGCGCAAATGGCGCACGGGAAACCCTTCCTGGTGCAAAAATTTCCGTGACCAGTTTTTGACCGTTTTTTCTCCGATGAGTACGGAAAGATCCGGTTGAACTCCGCTAAAATGATCTTCATAGCTAAACAAGGGCATTTTGCTCGTATTCTCGCCTCGTTTATGAGTTCTAAGATTTGTCAGAGTCTGGTTCTCTTCCCCATCTTCAAGGGTTGATTTCTGACCCAAATCATCAAAAAATCCAGGTTCTGCGCTAAAGGTCGGGATGGCAGATAGCCAGAGTAGAATGATTAAGCTGAGAAGATCTAGCTTCATTCATTCTCCTTCTGTGATTGATTCGTTTTTGAGATGGCCTGTCCCGTGAGAATAAGCTCAACATCAGTCGTAGCAAATTCCTTGAAAGCCAGAAAGTTTAGATCGTTGAGCTGCCCCAAATCTACCGCAATATTCACGGTCTTATTTTTCTCAAGCTCAGATGCTCTCAAGGTAAGAAGGTTTCCCACTTTCAAATCGGTTAAGTATTTTTGCTCCAGGGCACGCAATAGGAGTGAGCTATAGCGATCTAAAAGTAGGGGGCGTAAAACATCATTGAGAAGGAGATTCAAATTTGAATCCTGAAAAGACTCGGCAAGAATGCGCAAAGACCGAGGGTAGACACGAGCTTTCACCTCAAGGTTTGAATCTGTTTGGCCCAGAGCTAATTGTAGCCCAAACTTAAAAGCAAGAGTTCGAACCCCGTTTCTGGACAAGGACTTGGAAATTGAGTCAAGAACCTTTAAGAGTGGCTTGAGGTCTGCCTGTGAAGACATGGACTCCAAAGAATCAAATCGCAAATGCGCCACCTGAAACTGAACCTGACAAAAAACAGCCCCTTGATTGAAGTCTGTTTCGTTCTTCGAGCCGCTGCTCTGGCGAAAATCAAGATCCAGAGCAATATAGGGATCGATTTTTTGAAGGGCTCGCGTAAGCAGTTTGGAAAGCACTGGCTCACTCACCTCAACCTTGACTTCTCCGCCCCGAGAGGCAGAGGGCAGGGTCAACAAAAAGCTGAAAAGCAAAATAATATGGCTAAGACAGGGTCTCATTATTTTTCTCAAAACTGCGCTTTGAGTCCCCCCTGAGTAGCCCCAAGTTCAAGACGCCGCATTTTCTCAAGGACCTTGCGGGCTTTGGTATTAATTTGTACGGATACCACTCCCTCATGGTGGAAATCCTCGGCATCCTCAGAACCCCCAACCAGATTTTTCAAAGTGGCATAGATGCGCTTGAGAAAAGTCAAAGGCTGGAAAGTGCCGTCCACTTCAATTTCAAAATAATCTTCAACCCCGGCAGTAATACTGGTACTGGCAAAAATCACATTTAAAACGGTCTCAAACACCATTCCCACCGGAAGTGTCACAAGATCCAAAAGCGATTCCAGGAAATGTTTTTCATGACGAAAAAAGGTGATCTTGAAATCCATGAAGATCTGGCCCTCATTTTCAGGGTTCTTGTGTTGGTAAAAACTACCGTCAATATTTAGAACAAAGGGTACCAGGCCGTGAATTCCACGGATAATGAGGTGAGCTCCTTGAAATTCTACAAAGTTCCCCTTGGATGGATCGCGCGGCTCAATGCCAGCCTTTTTAAGCTCACGCTCAAGGGTTTTCTCAAGCAGGCGGTAAGATAAAAAAACATGCGCGTCACCTTGCTCTGGCCTTAGGACGGAAGAGATGGTGACCCCGCCTATTTTAAATGTCTGCACGCGCCCCTCTGAAGCGTAAGCCAGCGAAGAGGCAGAGCAAAGTAAGCCCCAAACCGCCAAAATTCTCAGCAATGATTTAAGTTCAGACATAGAAAAACCGGAGACCAAAACAAAGTGCCCCTGATGATGATACGTAATACGAGGGAGAAGGTTGCAGGAGGGGGGAAGAAGAAGAAATTTAGGCACGAAAGGTTGAGGAAAAGAAAGGAAAGGGGTTAGGTTTAAACCTTACAGCCTTTCCTAATTTCATGCTTTCATCTGTGGGAGATTGAAGGATACTTTTTCACTGATAATTTCTTTTTCTTCTACCTGATTTACGCCTAAATCTCCTAGCTTGTGGATGCAGCGTTCAATGATTTCTTCGGGGGTTGAGGCGCCGGCAGTCATGCCTACAGACTGAACTTCGCTTAACCACTGAGGGTTGATTTCGGTTTCATCCGAAATGAGATAAGCATCCACTCCCGCCTTTTCGGCCACTTCTCGCAAGCGGTTTGAATTAGAACTGGTGCGTGAACCCACTACCAGCACCAGATCAACCTCCTTGCAAATCTCTTTGATCGCGGTTTGACGATTGGTGGTGGCATAACAGATGTCAGAGCGGGCTGGGGTTTCAATTTCGCCAAATCGGTCCTCTAAAATCTCTTGAATATCTCTGGCATCATCAACGCTCAAGGTGGTCTGGGTTAACACGGCGACTTTGTCCTTAGGTTGTATATCAACCTGACGGGCTTCTTCGAGGGTTTGAATGATGCGGGTCTGCTTGGGGGCTACGCCCTTCGTGCCAATAGCTTCAACATGCTCGCGATGGCCGATGAGCAGAATTTGGTAGTCCTGGTCTGCAAAGCGGCGCGCCTCACGGTGTACCTTGGTTACCAGGGGACAGGTGGCATCCGTAACCTTTAGACCCCGCTTGCGAGCCTCATCAAAGGTATTGGGGGGGACGCCATGAGCAGAGAAAATAACATGCGCCCCTTTTGGAGCCTCGTCCAATTCTTCCACAAAGACCGCTCCGCTATCGCGGAGTCGGTCCACAACAAATTGATTATGAACGATTTCATGCTTGACATAGACCGGGGGTCCCCAAAGATCCAAAGCCTTCTGAACCACCTCAACCGCACGTGTAACTCCGGCACAAAACCCACGAGGACTGGCCACAATCAATTTCTTTGACATCTCCTACAGCCTACCTCATGCAAGAATAACGACCAAGCCCTTGTCAACTTTGGTTCAGCAGTTTCTTCACGGCCATGGGAATGGTTTCGGTTCCGGATTGAAGGGCCTTTTCCAGGGACTGAATTTTCTTTTCAACCTTGGGGCGGCTGAGAAAATCCTGGAGTATGGCCTGATTTAGGCTGGAGCGAAAGCCTTGTAAAATTTGCTCAGTCCGGTTTCGTTCAAAGTCTCCGCAAGCCTTCATGGCTTTAACATAGTCTTTAATATGCTCAAGCGTTGCCTCAAGTCCCTCCCCATTGAGGGCGCTGCCCGTTTCAACCCTTGGAGACCATTGCCGGCTTTTAGGTCGAAAAAGACTCAAGCTGTTTTGCCACTGAATCTTCAAGTTTGCTGCGGCAGATGGACTTAAATCACGCTTGTTGATGAATACGAGGTCGGTAAGCTCAGCAATTCCGCGCTTGAGCCCTTGGACTTCATCTCCCGAATGCGGGAAAAGTAGCAAAATAAAGAGATCAACCATGGAGGATAGATCCACTTCAGATTGTCCAACCCCCACAGATTCAATCAGAACGGTATCAAACCCGAAGGCCTCACACAGGGCAATGGTGGTGCGTGTACCTTCAGCAACCCCGCCACCATATCCACGTGATGGAGAAGGACGAACAAAACAGGCGGGCTCTGAACTCAGTCTTGGCATGCGGGTTTTATCGCCGAGAATGCTTCCTCCGCTTTTGGGTGAGCTGGGATCAATGGTCAATACGCATAGCTTACGATTGGCTTGAATCAGGCGCATTCCCATGGCCTCAATCCAGGTGCTTTTTCCGACTCCGGGAGGACCGGTTACGCCTATGCGAAGAGTATTCAGTGGGTCGGTAGATTTTGTTTCCGCGTTGGAGAGCTTAACTAACAATTCTTGAATTTTGGCTCGATCTCCTATTTTTTGGCTTTCCGCCAGGGTAATGGCTTCGGCAAGAGAGCGCCGATCCCCTTTTTGAAGGCCTAAGACCAAATCTTTTACCGCTTTTTGCTTCATTGAGTCTCCCAGGGCGGGGTGAGCAAAAATGTCACCTTATCCGCGCTCAACTCCCAACGTGAACTCCCAAATAGGGGTAGCACAAGAAAATCATCCAGGTGCCCAAAGGGGGCATTCATGACTACGGGGAATTTCTGATCAGCAGCAAAGGAGTATAAGAGTTCATCAATGCAAAGATCGGAAGAGCCTGGTGGACTGGGAAGGCAATTTTCAAACGCACCAAAGACAATGCCGTTTAACTCCGAAAATCCGGGTTGCTGGGAAAGCTGATTCAAGAGTCGATCCACTCGGTAAGTTGCCTCGGAAATATCTTCCAAAATTAACACCCTGCCTGCTAGAGAGGGAGCATAAGGGGTCCCAAAAAGTGAACATAGGACCGATAGATTACCACCGATCAAAGGCCCTTCAAGTCGGGAGCCATTGATGATTTCCCCCTGAAACCCACCCTTAAATACGGACCGTTCAAGAAAAAAAGCCCGAAAGGATTGCTCAAGCCACCCCCCTGGAATCAAGCCCTTTGGATAAGCCATTACTGGACCGTGAAATGCGAAGACTTGAGAATGAAGGGGGAGATAATTGATTAGAGCTGTCAAATCGGAAAAGCCGCAAACAACCCCTGATTGAGCCCACGAAGGAGAGAAATGGGGTAAAATGCGTGCGGAGCCATATCCCCCACGGGCCCCCATCAGAAACCGGGGCTCATTGAGCAAGGCCTCAAGTTCTCTGGCGCGTTCTTGGTCCTCTCCTGCAAACCCTCTCCAGTCCTTGCCGGAGAGCCTTGAGGGAATTTGTTTGAAAGAGGGGTGAAAATCATCCAACCAAGACTTTCCAGCCTGCACCAAGCTAGCAGGAGCAAATGAATAGATCTCATCTAAGGCCACGGAAGAAGGTCCTTGGAAGGGAAAAGAATTGAGGAGCCAGAATGAAGATGTTTCACGACCATTTGAATGGCCCCATCTTTAACTCTTTTTTTTCATTCCTTTGATTCCTCTGCTCCCTCTGATTCCTTTCTTTTCTTTTTATCGTGCGAAGAGTTGGAGTTTTCTTTGAACACGGGTTCTTCTGGAATCCGTTGGGCTCATTATTTTCAATACATTCAAATAGGATTTCCTAAGCTTAGAGGTATCACCAATCTCCTCATAGGCCTGGGATAATTTGAGCCGGACCTCAATATTATTAGGGTTTTTCACGATCAGACTTCTCAAAGCCTGGATACCCTGTTGAAGATAATTTTCCTTATTGGGAATGGAAATTGGGAGACTTCCGTATTTTACAAAGGAAAACGCCAGATCCATGAAGGCATCATGATTACTTGGAGCCTTTTTCACAATCTCCTGCAATCTTGGGATCTTGATTTGCAGGGCTTGTCGCTGCAATCTGGCGCTTTGCCTGGGGTCTTTGGCAACTCCAGCCGCCTTGAGAAAATACTCTTCGGCTTTAACCGGACTTTTCATTTGAAGATAAAGTGAACCGATGCGCACCAGGGTTTCAGCATTATTGGGGTTTCGCTGGGCCAACTCCAAAAACATTTCCAAAGCCTTATCAAACTCCTTTTTGGCTTGATGAATAATGGCAAGTCCCAAATAAGTCGTGGGTGATTTTCCATCCTTGAGGCGAATGGCACGCTCGAGCATGGATTTCGCTTCTTCATGCTCCCCTCGTGTGGCCTTTAGATAGCCGAGGTTGCTCAAGGACTGCGCATAAATGGGGTTGAGGTCAATTGCTTTGCGATAATAGTCCTCTGATTTTTTGGCCAACGTCCTACTCATGGCTTGATCGGAGCGCTTTCTCTGGGACTCCTTGTAAAAACACAGGGCAATATTATGAAAATTCGCGGGGTCCGTGAAGTTATGAGTGGCCTCAAGAAACGACGATATGGCAATAAAATTATTGGTTAAATTTATGTCTGTAAGATCCTCATTTGCGGGCAGAGGTTCACCAGACTTCAGCGCCTGGGGTCTTTGATACATGGTCTTAAGGTTGAGGTTTCGTTTAATTGTTTTAACATTGTAATGATCAATCCCTTTCTTAGGAATCCGAGGATTATCATTAGAATCCATCAAGGCACGTCCAAAATCAAAGAGCAACTCTCCAAGGGTCGAGTCGTGCGTCAATGCCTTTTGGTATAAGTCAAAAGACTTTTGCCAGGCTTTTTGGGAGAACTGATAAAAAGCCTGTCTCCAGTACACATCTCTAAAATGCACATGATTGAGCTGCTTCCAAACCAGGACGGCAATGATAACTCCGGCTAAAACTAAGCCCACTTTCAGTCCAAATTGGGGAATGCTAACCTCTGTCAGTCGCACCCCGCATAAAACAAGTGCGAATGCTGCCCAGCAATAAAAGGTGACCATTGAATACATTAAATGCAGATCAAAGGTTACGATACAGTGCACCAGTGTACCGATGGTTCCCGCCAGAAGGGCTAGGATCGTCAGACTTTTAAGGGGGTTAGAGTCATAGGACTCCACATAATTGCGCCGTAGCCCCATGAGCACACGGCGGATATAGAAAAACCAGAACCCCATCATCAAAGAAAGTCCTATGATTCCTATCTCAGACATCCAATGGATATATTCGTTATGAGCATAAATGGATTTATTGGTGTCCCAGAGGAATTTTCCAGAAACCTCCGTGTCCAGAAAAAGCTTCACCTGATAGCCCATATAATGGATGCCAAAAGTCCCGATACCCTTGCCAAGAATCAAAGACAGGGCGTTGTCAGTAATGATTCGCAAGGTAGTCGAATAGATAAGCGTTCGCTGGTGCGCAGACCCCCCCCAATCCGAGGTTTGGGTTATGCGATACAAGGTACTTCGATGGGACTTGATGGTGTTTGATCGTGAAGGTGATACAACCACCCGGTAGGTTCCCAGAATCAAGCAAAGAAAAATCAGGCCGATAATTAAGGGGCGCACCACATGCTTAAACGCGATGAGCAGGCCCAAAAAGGAAAGCCCTGAGACAGCGATGGCGACCTTGAAAAGGGTTTTCTCTCCTGTAATAAACATCAGGGCTAAGATTCCTACAACAAGGCTTACGGCACCCAAAACGGTGTATGTGACACGCTTTTTATGCCCGCGATTCGCAAGTAGCAGGGAACAAAGCACAAGGAAACAGAGGCTAACCACCATTCCCAAAAGGGCGCCACGAGTCTGGGTTAGTAATACGGCATTTGCCATAAGAACTAGGGCAAGCCCATAGAATGCAGAACTGAGAATATCCCAGCTCACCCTTAATCGCGAGACGGATTCCGTGGAGGCTAAATCTTCAAAAACCAAGACCTGAAGCTTGCGGGCCAGACGAATAAAGATCAGCGGAATAATCAGGACCAGATAGCCGCTGAAATAGTTTCTATGCCCCATAAACGCATAAATCTTGAAGTGTTCTTCCGGCTTCTGGGGTAAAAGAATCCCCTGAAAAAACCGGTTAGCCTCGATAAAGGGCAGTGGCAAAATACGAGACATGGCCGACTCCCCAGGCGGAACCGTGATTTTTCCAAGAAAGGTATCCATGATGACCGGCCGATTTTGGATCTGGAAATATTTATCGTCGAAATCATAGTATTGGGCTAAGCCATAGAGTGTTACCAGAAAGGCCGCTATAATCGTTGACGTAATCAGGTTTTGGATTGCTTTTTCACTGCGGATACTGGTTATTACAATTAAAAAGAGGACAAAGCAGCCCACCTGAGGTGAAATTTCCCGCAGGGAAAGATTGGCTGAAGTAGACCAGAAGATCGAAATAAGCATGAAGATAATGGTGGCAAAAAAAAGATAGAACGCACGGGCTTTGGGAATGAGAATGCGGCCTTTTAGCGCCAACAGGGTCACCCAGGCCACAAGGGCTGACATCAGCAGCTTACCAAAGAGAATTTCTTTAGCGGTGTTGAACACATGCTTGAGATCGATATCGATATGCAGGGGCATGAAAAAAAGAATACAGCCGACAAAGAAATAAATAGCCAGGCGCGGCATCAAGCCCAGGATTCTGAGGTTTTCCTTATGTGCGCTTACTGGAGCCATTTTTTAAGTCCTTGAAATCACAGGCGCACAGTATATAAGAGGGAAGGGGGGAAAAGGAAGGGAATTGAAAAGAGACTACCGACACCCCGCCGACAGCCTCTTCATGAAGAATCTTGAAAGTAATATCG
>CAZRLV010000132.1:0-9016 GCA_964600955.1 uncultured bacterium | reverse complement strand
AGGAATCTGATTTTTTCTAAACTGAAAATAGGCCTACATGTCCCAAACTCGGGTACGAGCAATCAATGGGTCTCACACCAGCTTAGAATCAAGGAATCCATGCAGAAACTCTCCTTAAAGGACTCGCTGGATTTTCTAAAGATGGAGCTTATTCATAAAAACCTGGAAGTGCTAGATCAACTTTTTTTGGAGATTCAGCAAAGCTACAAAAGTCAGGACCATGAGGATTTTAACCCCGGCTTATGGCGCGATCATCTGGTGGGTCAGGTTTATCTGGCTTCTGAGACCCTTTTAGAACAGGTTCTTGTTCAAAAAGAGGTTTTATATCAGACCATTTTGCAAGAGCAGCGTAGAGGCGGAATTCATATTTTACTCGCTCTGTGCGCACTTTTGCTGATTTTCACTCTTTCCTTAAAGTCTGTTCAGAAGGATGTTTTGATTCCTATTGAGAAATTGCAGTCGGCCATAGAGGAACTTTCAACGGCTGATTTAAAGACGGAGCCGCTGATTCAGCGCAAGGATGAGATTGGGGAGCTATATTTGTCCTTTTGCTCCATGCTTGAAGACGTGCGTGGTGCGGTGGCATCTTTGGAACAGGAAGTTAAGCTGCGCGAGGAGATTGCCGCGGAGCTTTTATTTTCAAATAAGGAGCTTGAGAGCTTCGCGCATATCGTGTCGCATGATCTTCAAGAACCCCTCAACACTATAAGGCGCTTGCTGCAACTTCTTGAAGACAATAACAAAGACAATCTCGATGAAAATTCCAAAGAACATATGGCTTTGGTCATCGATGCCGCTTCGCGTATGCGCCAATTGATCCTGGATCTTTTGCAATTGGCACGTCTGGGTAAAGAGGACTTGCAAAAAAGCGAGGTAGACTGCGAGCGGGTCACTCAAGAGGTTTGCCAGGACTTAAATTGCCTAATCGAAGAGTCAGGCACTCAAATCCATATAGACCCCATTCCCAAACTAAAGGCTTCAGCCAAGCTTCTTGCCCCGGTTTTTCGCAATTTGATCACCAATGCAATTAAATACAACGAGAGCCCAAGGCCGGTGGTGCGAGTTCGATGTGAACGCCTGGCCCAGGGTCATGCCATCAGTGTTGAAGATAATGGAATTGGAATGCGCAAAACGGACCTTGAAGAAATATTCAAGCCCTTTCACCGCCTGCATTCACGAGGAGCCTATCCAGGAACCGGAATCGGCCTTGCCATCTGCCAAAAAGCCATAACCCTCCACGGCGGAAAAATCTGGGCCAGATCCATCCCCGACGAGGGTTCAACCTTCATTTTCACTATCCCCGGGGAGATGGAAATTCCTGAATCTGGGGAGCAGAGGAATCAAAGGTAGCAGAGGAATCCAAGGAATGAAGAAAAAATCTTTTCGACCTTTTGTGTGGATCCCCCGGTCAAGCCGGAGGATGACGAAAATAGAGAACTAGGGAACTATCGGAACTATCGGAATGGAGAAAAGGAAAAAATAGTCACCGCTTGTGCTTCCGCCTCCCCGCTCTTTTCTTATTCTATAGTACTCTAGTTCCTTCCCCAATTCACGTCATTCCAAACTACGATCTGGAATCCATCTTCTCTTTCCCCACTACCTCGAATTCCTCTGATTCCTGATTCTAATCCCTTGACATCTCTCATCTTCTTCATAGAATGAGGGGTCCACTTTTTTGTCCCAGGATTGAAACTATGAAAAATTCACTACTTTGTCTTTTAACTCTGAGCCTGGTGTCACTGAGCCAGGGTTCTGCTGTGCTAGATTCGAAATTGAGCAAGTTGCTTGGTTCGGGCTCCAGGGAGAAGATCACTGTAATTGCCAGGTTTCGTGACGCTCAGCCCAGAGTTTCTACTCTCAAGGGTCAAGATCTTCGCTCGCATCTCATGGCAGAGGCGCAAAAGGCTCAGGCCGGGGTATTGAAATCTTTGCAGCTAAAGCTTGCCGGTGGTACGGGGGTTGAGAGTTTTCAATCGCTTTGGATCTGCAATGCTCTCATCTTGCGAGCAACTCCTGAGGTTGTTCGTGAGATCGCGAGGCGCAAAGAAGTGAATACGGTGTTTTTGGATCGGGTCATCAAGCTACAAAGACCCGTTTCGGTGAAGGTTCCTGAAGGACTTCAAATGACAGGTCTGACCTGGGGGCTGGAGAGCATTGAGGCCAAAAAGGTTTGGAGTAAACTGGGGATCACGGGCAAGGGTATAACCGTGGGAGTTCTAGACACGGGCTGGGCGGATCATCCTGAGCTTCGAGGCCGTGTCATGCGCTCCAAGGATTTTCAGTCCGATTATGCGGAAAATGCCCCTAATGATGGGGATGGCCATGGGTCTCATGTGCTCGGTACCATTGGTGGCAGGGCACTTTCGGGAAAATCTATTGGAGTGGCCCCGGATGTAAATTTCATCGTGGGCAAGATCTTCGATGATACCGGCGATGCCACCGAATCTGGCATTTTGGCAGCCATGCAGTGGATCACTGACCCCGACGGCGACCCTGAGACCCGGGATTTTCCTCGTATTGTGTCCAATTCCTGGGGTGGCAGTCCTGGTGATATGGAATATGAAAGACCCTGGTGGGATGTAGTGCAGACCTGGCGCGATCTTGGAATCATCCCCGTTTTTGCGGCCGGAAATGAAGGCCCCGACGAAGAATCTATGTCTACACCGGGAGGCTTTCCGCATGCGTTTGCCATTGGGGCCACAGACGCGGTGGATGAGATTCCTGAGTTTTCTTCGCGCGGACCCATGACCTGGGAAGGCGTAGAGTATATCAAGCCCGACGTAAGTGCTCCTGGCGATGAAATTCTATCAGTCCATCATCGTGGTGGTTATGTAAAAATGAGCGGGACTTCTATGGCTACTCCGCATGTGGCCGGTGTGTTGGCCTTAATGCTGCAAGCCTATCCTGAGATCCCTGTGCAGGCCATGGAGGATGTCCTTAAGAGAACGGCTATGGATCTTGGCAGTGAAGGTTTGGACAATGATTCGGGCTATGGGCGCATTAACGCTTATCAGGCAGTCAAATATATAAAGAGCGCCGCGCGCGTTACAGCGAGCATTGAAGGTCCGAGTTCCAAGGTGCAGGTAAGTATTGAGCCGGGCAATCAAAGCTATACTCTTGAAGCGGGTGCAAAACTATCGCTTCTGCTCCCCCCGGGAACTCATCGTTTGCAAGTATCGGCCTTTGGCTTTGTCGATCAAGCTTTGGAGCTTAAGCTGGGATCCTCTCAGGTGGTTGAGAAAACCCTGGTGATGCAAGAAGCAGATTTTTTCAAAACGACCTTTCTTGTAAAAAACACCCAGGGTAGTTCTGTGGATGCCCGTCTGAGCTTTCCAGAGATTCCCGTTGCGGGTGGTGATACCCAAAATGGAATCTTGGAGCGCCGCCTTCCAAAAGGGCGCTATCAACTGCGGGTCAAGGCCAGCGGTTTTAGAATTTTGAACCAGGAAATTGACACCAGAGATCAGGATCGCATTGAATTGACCCTGGCCCCACTGCCTCCGGTTTTGGTGATCGATGGCGATTACCAGGCAGACTACCAATCCTACTACCAAAATAGTCTTCAGGCTGTCGGCACGGATGCAGATTATGAATTTGTGGATGAGGGAGAGGCCTTGACCCAGGACTTGATTCATAGTTATTCCACAGTGATCTGGTACACGGGCAGTTCCAGCCATACCTTACGACCCAATCAAAGAGAGATCTTAAAGAGCTTTGTGGAAAATGGCGGCTCCTTGATTCTCACCGGCCAGGACATCGGTTTTCATCTGCAAAACACCTCCTTTTACAAACAGGTTTGCGCGGCGGCCTTCGTGGAAGATGCTTCAGCAGTGACGATGGTGACCGGCCAGGGACTGGAATTTGATCTTGAAGCCGAAGGCGGGGCAGGCAATCAAAACTGGCCTGATGAAATTTTGAAAATCGGCGAGAAAAGCGAAGTATTTTTCACCTATAAAGACGAAGGACCGGCCGCAATCCTAAATTCCGTAGGTTCTGGCAAGGTGCTTTATATGGCTTTCGGGTTTGAAGGGATTCCCGGAGTGCAAACCAGAAATCAAGCCATGGGTCTCATGCTCTCAGCCATCAAGCCCAGCCCCAAGCAAAAACTAGCCCGCATCCACTGGGCCTATCAGCAAAACACCGATTTACACGCCATTCTAGTCAAAGACTTCTCCATCCACCGTAATAACTATAGGAAAGTCCGTTCTTTGTTGGAACCGATCCAGCATAAGGCTCCGTTTAAGGGGTTGCTGGCGAGATTGATGGAAATGAGGTAGGGGAAAAGAAGATTGGGGATAAGAATGGAGAACTATCGGAACTAGAGAAATGATCGGAATTAAGAGAAGAGAAGGATGGATCCCCCGGTCAAGCCGTGGAATGACAGTAATTGGGGGGCGTAGGATGACGGAACCGGCAGAAATTCTATCTTACTCTTCTCTTTAACTACCTCTGATTCCTTGATTTACATACCCTCTCAATCCCCGCATTATTCAAAATCACCAACTCAAAAGGGACTCTGTCGGCGTAAGGGTAAAGATCTGCCATCAAGGGCATATAGTGATTGTCTGCAGGTGCTAGAAGGAGTAGTTGCCTGCCCCGTTTGGTATTGTCTCTTACCTGCCGGTAAATAGATTTGTATCTCCGTCTGAGAGATTTCTTGGACATCTTTCCCTCTCTGGGAGCCGTCAATCCCTGCGTGGGAGCAGTATAACAGGGTGACAAAAACTCGGGACCGTTTTTTGAGTCCAGCATCGCTTTATAGGTCTTGAAAGACATCGTTATGAGGTGCAGGGAGTGGTCCTCAATTTGTATGGGTTGCTTACAAGACAGTGTGACTTTTCGCTCGGGAAACACCAGATCAGCACTGGAACCCTCTTGGGTAGAGATAAAACCGCCGATCACCTTTCCGTCGCGAACCATGGGGCTGAGTAACTGAAATCTCTGGTCAGTCTTCACTTCTTCATGGGATTCTGGAGCAGACAACTGCGCCTTGGGAGGGGCTTGAAACACCTGCCTAGGGCGTGGTGGAGGTGGATAATACCTGGGGGGTGGAGAGGCACCATAACGCATGGGCCCACGGGGTAATAAGGGCGGTCCATAGGCCCAATATCGAGGTTGTGCTGGCTGCTGCTTTTGAGTAGGGGGCTGAGGTTCCTGAAAACCCTCCTGGAATACCTCAGGAGCTTTAAAAGCGATGATCTGCCAGGGAGTTTGTGGAGATTCGATGATGAGCAATCCATGGGTTCCTTGCCCAGCCGGACCACTGATAGGCAATCCCCTCGGGTATTTCTCATGCAATTGCTCGTATTCCATGGTTTCAACACTTTCCTGGAGCTCTGTAAACTGCTGAAGCTCGGCGCAACTATAAGGCAGAGGAATCCTGGAGATCTTAAAACTTTGCCTAAAATCAAGACCCTGTGACTTGAGGCTTTTCGTTTTGCTCTCAGGCCTGTCCAGGTTTTGGCCCCGGTTTTTAGTTTGTGCAGGTTCCAGGGGTTGATCACTCTCTGCCAGTTCGTCGAAAAAACCGGAGGGGTTCTGACTATTTTTTTGATCCTCAGTCTCTCTTAACCTTAGGCTATCAAAGAAAAAATCAATGGAACTTGGATCGGAAGGTTGTGCATGGGCTAAATCAAGATAAGTCCTCTGTCTCAGGGTTTTGTAGACCGTGGTGGTCTCCTGATTCGATAGCAAGACTTGGGTGTAGATCTCTGGAGTATCCATGGACTCTATTTCGAGGGCTTTTTGAATTGAGGCCATTGGAACCTCATACATCAATTTGAAAAAGGCTCTTTGCAGGGATTTCTGTTTTTGGAAGGGTAAGCTAACGACCTGATAAGCTCGGATGATCAAGTCATCATTGCTGAATCCGTCATGTTCGAAAAGCCTGATTTCCAGGGCGATTTCACGACCAGCGACCGTTATTTTCCGTCCACGGTAATATCCCAAAACCGGAAGTTTGGACTCATCATCATAGATTTCTACCTCAACCGGGTCTGTCCAGGGCTTAGAGTTTTTAATCTCTAGTTTACCGCTGATTAGTATTTTGAATTTCTCGCCTGGAATTTTATATAATTTTTGTTTCAAGTTCGTGATACTGATGAGCTCGGCTCCCGCAAGGCCTTGAGGCCTAGGGGCGAGGGGTTTGAACTCCCCGCTGGAGACGCGGTTCGTGGAAACCAGAACCGTCCCAGAAAAGTTAATCGATATCAGGCATAACAACAGAATCGCTAAAAAGCTCTTCATAGGATCTAGTTTCCTTTCACCGAACATAGATCCTGGACTAACCCCTCGTTGATCATGATTTGCTCGAAGGCGATGTCTTCAGGATAGAAGTACATGGAGGCGATGCGCACTAAAAATCGATCTTCGGAAGGACCGGCGAGGATGATGCGATAATTGTCCTTTAGCTGTCCCTTAACCTCTTGGTAGACTTTTGCATAGAGAGCCACGGCCTCTTCCACCGTTGAGCCTTTGAGAGCGTTAACACCTGACTCACCATCAAGAGTCACATTCACCACATTATTGGAGCCCGAGGTGTTGATGTTGATCACCGTTCCGCCTCCGCCGGCCACACAGGGAACCGACCCACCGCTTTGTCCTCCCAGACCCATGGCGGTAACATCCACAATTTTATCACCAAACTTGTCGATTTTATCGCCAAAACGATCAATGCCTTTAAAGCCGTTGTCCATCATGCGGTTGAAGGTCTCGAAAGGCATGGTCATCATCTTCATGGGCATATTGAAAAAATCCATGAAGCCCCCGGAACTCCCGCCTCCAGGGTTGCCTCCGGTAAAGGCCGGGGTGGCTCCGTAGATCTTATTGAGATCATTGGCCGTAGCATAGTTTCCGCCGCTGATTTGCTTACAGGTTCCGCTGCCCGGGGTCGTGGCCCCCAGGTACTCATTGGTAGGCACGGTAATCATTTGTTTGGGACGGCGCTTTTTTGAGGCTGCCTGGCCCTGTCCCGGCATACCCCCCATCATGGACATAGGATTCATATCGCCCATCATGCCCCCCATCATATTGCCCATCATGGACATGGGATTCATGGATTTAAACATGGAAAACATGCCGCCTTTTTTCTTTCTACGTCTGCGCGGAGGCGGAGGTGGCGGATAGTAAGGGTTGGGTTGGTATCCTGGAGGAGCATAAGGATTGGGTTGATACCCTGGGGGAGGCCCATAGGGCCCCTGGGGGTAAAATGGATGGGGCTGGTAAAAACCCTGACCCGCAGCGGGTTGTTGTTTCTTTGCTGGTTCTGGAGCAGGGGGTTTCGGGGCGCTCTTCTTTTTTGGCTTTTCTTCTGGCTGGGTATCTTTTAAATAGGCACTCTGAGAGCGAAAGACAATGATTTGCTGCTCCATAACCTCATCGGTGATGACAATTCCGCGCTCCATGGGATTGGGAAAGGTGGTAATCAGACTGTCTCCACGATGTTCTGCTCGAATATTCCGGTCAGACAGGGTATCTAGTTCCTTGAGAACTTCTGAATAATAGCGAAGGTCAGCACAGGAATAGGGGAAAGCAATGGGTTTTCCGATCTCTACTGTTCTTGAAGCGCCGGGGTTTCCACCCTGGGGACTTGCCGTGTTTTGCCCTGTAGCGGCGGAGTTCTTAATCAGGTTTTTCTTTTCGTGAGTGGAATCATCTTCTGCAACTTCTCCGGGAACTTCAATTCCATCAAAAAACTGTAATTTGGATGTTTCATCATCATTCTGGGAAAACTCAGAATCCAGATAGACGCGCTCAACATCACTTTTGGTCCCTCGGTTCTTCAGACGGCTCCAGAGTCCACGACCGCCTTCACCTTTTTCAACCTCTACTCTGGCATAGATTCGAGGGTGGTCAATCGGGCCCAGTTTTTTGCGAATCTTCGAAAAAGGGATTTCATAGAGAAATTTGAATTTTCCCTCATAGGCATAATCCTTATTTTTAGACTTGAGTAGATTGACGGTCTGAAACCCTCGCATCAAAAGGTCATCACGCGACCAGTTGTCTTTGTCATAGAGACTGATCCTCAGGGTAAATGTCTTGCCCTTAGCGACCTTTTTACCTACATATTTTGGAAAATCCCAAACCTTGCCCCAGCCTGAGGTATAAAAATCGAATTGAACTTTATCAACGGAACGCTCTGCATCCTTGACTCTGAGAATTCCAAAGATAACGAGCTGAAACTTACTGCCCTTAATTTTGCGCACTTCCTGGGTAAGATTTTCAACCTCAATTCCAGAGGGTTTCCCCTGAGTCCCACCGGGAGCCGAGGCCCTTAGTGGGGAAAAATCGCCCGAAGTATCGCGGTTGGTGGATATAAGATGGCCGGCGTGCAGAGCCTGAAGGCCCAGTGCCAGAATGATTAGAGCCGTAAAACGCATGATTTGTCCTCTCGGTAGTTCGTTCTCTGTTTACAACTACGCTTTATCATAGAAAAGGTTTCGATTGATTCGATGAAAATAAAACACATTTCGTTATGATAAAATAGGGAGAGCCTGGAAAAAAGGGGACATTCATGGAGGAACTAGACTGTCGGGGTATGGCCTGCCCCATGCCTATTGTTAAAATCAATAACATCATGCGTTCCCTGGAGCCGGGGGCGACCTTGCAGGTCAAAGCAGATGATCCTGCTTTTAAACTAGATATTGAGGCCTGTTTTAGTAAAACGGGTCACCAGCTTCTTAGTTTTCAAGGTCGTGAGAATTTTTTCATAACCACTATTGAAAAATAATGATTTCATCCCAGTCTACTGATCTTGCCGCCCGTGTCCTGGAACTTGAGTCCCAGGTGGCCGAGCTCAAGGAGTTAATTAGAACCTACCATGAGCGTCATATCATTACCCGCGACGAATCCCAGGCTCTGGCAGAAGCCAATGTAAATGCTGCGATTCTCATAAGCGAGATTGAGCAAAAAAGTGAGGAATTGCGACTGCAGTTCAGACAACTTGAATATGAAGCGCAGCAGCGTGAAAAGGCTGAACGAGAACTTGCCAAATTGAATCAGGAACTTGAAGTTCGTG
>CAZRLV010000131.1:0-9029 GCA_964600955.1 uncultured bacterium | reverse complement strand
GGCCGTGAGCATATGCCTGAAAGCAAGACGGTGCTTAGTCTTCTCGGCACTGTAAGACGCTTGAATGATTTGACTCAGAGCTTGGTAGCAAGCCTTCTCTTGTTCTCCAGCCTCTATCCTTAAAGTCATGGCTTGACGTGGCGGCATGCGAACATCGACCACGGAGCGGGTATTGCGAATCATTACATCACGCATAAGATCCCGTAAGCGGCCATGATTCACGGGAAGCCGCGGTTTTCTCGGTGTTATATAAGCGCTACGAAACTCCTTTTCGGTCTTGAAAATACCCGGCTTGAGCAAGGTTAGCAGGTTGTATAATTCCACCAGATTATTTTGTACCGGTGTGGCGGAAAGCAAGACCAAAAATCGTTTTTTGAGGGCATCTACCAGTTTCCAGTTGCGGGTAGTGCGGTTCTTGAGATGATGGGCTTCATCAACAATGACCAGGTCATAGCTCTGTGAGGTAAGGAGATCAAAATGTTCTTTGCGACGTGCCACCGCAATAGAGGCAATCACCTTTTTATGCGCCCAGAAGGCCGTAGGGTCACGCCGTACCAAAGAGTCATAGCTTGTTGTAAAATCAATGCTGAATTTGCTTAGCATCTCTTCTTGCCACTGACCCACCAAAGAAGCGGGGGTAAGGATCAGTACCCGTTCCACCATGCCACGCAAAAGGTACTCCTTAAGCACCATTCCCGCCTCAACGGTTTTGCCAAGTCCCACCTCATCTGCCAATAAAACTCGGCCTCGGAACTGTTTTAATACTTTGCGCACCGCCTCCACTTGATACCAGTAGGTCTTGACGTTTTGCAGATAGGGGAGGCAAAGAAGTTTATCGAAGCCTTGCAGAAGGCCCAGATGGGAAAATTCACGCCTTAAGCGAAACCAATGATCTGGAAAGTCGGGGCTTGTGGATACGCATAAACTCTGTTCGTCAGGCCATTGAAATTGAATGGGGATATTGGGTTTGATCTCAGGCAGTGTCCATACCTCAAGTTCCGGTGGAGCCACAGCTACCGAGGGAGACAGCTTTTTTTTAATTGGCTTCTTGGGCGTGGGTTTTGTTTTATAGGTTTTTGCTGTCTTCGGTGACACTTCACCGCCCTGCGCTATCTTTTTTAGCCAGCGCTTCAACCATGACCGTAGTGAGGGTTGGCCAATAAACCAACGCTGGGCGGCTTGAGGGCATTCAAGGTTATATTGCCTTAGAATCTTTGCGGCTCGGCTCCAGTTCTCTTTCTGGGCGTTTGCGATTGCAGATAGGAGATGATCCGATTTATTAGGCTCATAACGCTGAGTAAGTCGTTTAGAATACTTCAGACAAATTGCAGGTTTTTCATCAAGCAGGGCCGCTAAAGAGACAAGTTTCAGGAGATGCGGATCTAGTGGATCATGCACCAACTCCTCTTTTGCAATTCTAAGGGGATCGACCGTACATGGTCCAAGAATGAAGCGTAACCGCTCGACCGGCGACAGATCGTCCAAGAGTGTGTCCAGGTCTGTTTTTTCTTCAGAACAGTGCATCGGTTTTACCGCCCATAAATCAATATGCTACCTGTAAGCTACGGTTAAAAGCTAGGAGAAACGACAAAAAAGAATGAAATAGAGGAAGTAATGTAATTGATCGGAACTAGAGGAATCATCGGAATGGCGCAAGGCCACCGCGTCATCCTAGGGCTTGACCGCAATGATGTTTAGTTGGTGGATCTGGATACGATGAGCCCTGAATCAATGCCTGTTTCATGAAGGTGTGAACCCTCACCGCGTCATCCTCTGGCTTGACCAGGGGATCCACTTAAAAGGTCGATAAGCTTGGTCAAGCACGAATTGTCGAAGAGAAGAGGAAGATGGATCCCCCGATCAAGTCGGAGAATGACGTTATCTGTGAGCAATCATGCCCTTTGGCGGCTTAACTTAATGATATTGTCCCTTGGTCCACAATGACCTGCTATAAAATGAAGAAGTTTTGCCTGTCCCCGTTTTCCCGCCTGTCCCCGTTTTCTTCCGTTTTCCATGGTTGTTCCGTTTTTTTCAATTTCTCCCTTCCTTGTCCACTGGCTAATGTGTATAATTGCTTTATTGATACACATGGAGGCTTATGAGAACAAATATAAACATCGATGACGAGTTGATGGAAAAAGCGCTTTCTATTTCTGGGTTGAATACCAAAAAAGCGGTCGTTGAAGAAGCACTAGAATTGCTTGTAGAAATCAGGTCCCAGCAATCAATTCTAAAACTTAAAGGAAAATTAAACTGGGAAGGAAATCTATCGAAAATGAGGCAAGATTAAATATTTTGGTGGACTCTTCCGTATGGATAGACTTTTTTAACGGAGCTGATAACTGGCAAACCGTGTTTTTGAAGGAGGGTCTTGGGTTTCATAGGTTTTTAATCGCGGACCTAATTCTGGCAGAAGTTCTATCTGGATTCCAAAATCAACGGGATTTTGATTTAGCATCTAGCCATCTGAGAACTTTGCCCTTTATTGAACTGGGTGGGTTTGATAATGCTTTAAGTGTCGCCAACGTCTACAGGTTGATGCGTAAAAGCGGTGTCACAATTAGAAAGACCATTGATGTATTCATTGCCTGTGGTTGCACCAAAAATGGTCTTCCCCTCTTACACAGAGATAGAGATTTTGACAACATCGAGCGGTTCACAGACCTTAAAACGGTTAAGAATCTATCACCTGGAGTCTAGCGTCACACGAATCTTCCTTGCTGTGCGAATACCTTCCCATGGCTTTTTGGATATCCTCTCGTAGAGTATCCCTGAGTTCCCGGGGCAAGAGCACTTCAGCATGAGGGAGCCAGCGTCGTACCAGAAACTTGAAGTAACGCAGGTCATTGACCTTGAACTCAATATCCAAAGTCTCGCTCTCTGGATTACCCGCCACGATTTTCTGGGATGGATGCCAGATCTCCTTGCAAAAATAGGCTCCTCGGCCCCCATGGATTCTTAGTCTTACGAGATGCACGTCGCCTCCCATTTGAGGGCCGTAGGATTGTTCGGTGGAAAGAGGGGAAGCTTGAGTCGGGAATTTAGGTTTTGCTCCCATTCTTGGAATTGATACCAATGAGTCAACACGGATTGATTTTGTTTTCAGGGATACCCCCGTTTCTTCAGGGGAATTGTCCACCCACTCTTCACAAACGAGAACCCACTTACCTTCGTGTAGGAGAAGAGTGCGTGGAAGTACTTCTCTGGAGTCATCAAGTTCCGTAGCAACGATCAGATATCTGCCTTCCTCAATTGCTTTGACGATGCACATCAGATGCCCTACCCATTTTCTGTGTCCGAGAGAAAGCCCCGGTTCATAGACTTGAACTATGCGATCCTTCAGTTTTCGTTTTTGAGAGCGGTGAAGAAGTTCTTGCAAAGCCTTCGATAGACTGTCCGAAATCTTAGCAACGAGTTCGCGGCCAATCTGTAGTGCCAGATATTGAAGATCAGTAAGATTCCAGCCAGGACGTGCCTCAGGGGCAATATAGTAGATGACCTTGCGCCGATCCGAACCACTTGCCTTACGTCGTAGGCCAATGCCTTTTTCAAGTTCCCTGAGATAGCGCTGTAAAGTTCGCTCGTTCAAATCAAATCGATCTAGGAGTTCCTCCCTGGTGACTTCACCTCGGTTTTGCAAAAAACTAATGAGGCTTAGCAGAGTTTCTATCTTTTTTGACTCAGATTGCATAAACCCCCATATACACGACTAATTATGTCGTGTATATGGGTTATTCTCCAGATTGAAGGGTAAATCGAGATATGAAATCCATTCGCGGCGGGCATATTGTCCCTAAGAAACATTAGAGTTGATCATTAAAGATTAAAGGAGAGAAAAATGAACAAAAACGAATTTGAAAACATAATTTCAGAGTTAACACAGGCTACGGCAGGTCAGTATCCAAGACCCTGGACAGCGGACTTCAGGAATCCACTTGAGGCCGAGGGGATGATCCTGGGGTTTAATCAGGCACGTACCTATAGTGATTCAGACATGAGTCACAAAGAGTTCATGGATTGGCATATGGGACGCAAAGGCACATCTTATGAACTCTATAATCAGAAAAACCAAAAACCATCTCCCACCCGAGAAAACATAGCTGAATTGTCCCGGTTACTCGGTGGTAAGATCCTTGAGTCTGATGTTTATTGCTTTTCATCTCCCAAGGCTAGGGATCTTTCAAGTCTTGGAAAGACGCAGGGGAGGCGTATTTCACATGCAGTTTTAGCAGGAGTCGCTCCAAAATTCCTGATCATTTATGGCACCGGTCCAAAGAAAGCCTTTTGGAAAGAGCTAAAATCCAGTGAAGCCCTGCTTGAAAAGGCTGACCTTGCCTCTGAGCCAAACCTAAGCGCCTTCAAAATAACCTTGGATCGCTCCAAGTTATGCAAGCAAATCGAGGGCAGCTTTCAAACCCTCGCAATCTTTATCCCATCATTGTCACTACCTCAATGGAATAAATGGAAATTCGAAGCCCCAGAAACATTTAGCCGCCTGAAAAAGCTTCTACACTCACACGGGGTGTTGTGATTGTGGCGTTCAGGGCTATAATGAAACTTGCTCGTTCGATATTCGGTTGATTTTGTTGTGCCCTGACTTTAGGATTTCCTTGTGAATTTATTGCCTCCTTCAGATGGCTTGCCCATTCAGCATCTAGCGGCGGTTTTCTCAGATACGCCGAACAGCTATAAATACTTTTTTCTGTTTTCCATTTTGGAGATCATTGAACAGGAGACTAGTTATCCAGTTCGAGAAATAAGCCTTACTGAAGTTCAAATTGGGATGTTGGCTGGAGCTTGGTACCCACACAGATTCTTTAAACTGTCATTTGGAAAGCAGGATAAGATTGCCGATGCTCTAGATCAACTTCAGAGTTTGCCAGACCGAAGGGGGAGCTATCCTTTTCCCACGCGCCTGAAGGATGCAATTCGAAACTCAACTTATAGTAACCGGTTGCTTCGTTTCGTTCCATTCCGGCTGTTAAGGCCATTTTTTAGGGATGAGCTTAAGGGGCTACCAGATCATAAAGTAGACTCTTCCATCAGAGAGCTGGCCAAGAGCAGATTTGAGGATACCTACCCATTTTATTGTTTCAATGAGGATGGTTCCAAGATTATTATACATCCAATTTGGTTTCAGTACTTCAAGCGCCACTCTCGGATCATTAAAGCATTTATAGCTTGGGAGCTTTTGCAATATCTTCAGAAGCACAACCCTGGAAGTCCATCACTATCAAAAAAACTCTTTCCAACAATGAATCGTGCAGCTATGCCCTTTCAAACAGACTATTGGAGAGAAGTGGCATCTAGACACCGAATAACTTGTATTTATTCTGGTGTCTCCCTGGAGGAGTTTGCCCTTGATCATTTTCTACCCTGGTCATTCCTGGCTCATAATGAGCTATGGAATTTAGTCCCCGTGAATCCAGATGCTAATCTTGCAAAGTCGAATTCTTTACCATCTCGTCATTATTTTGATCGATTTGTTTCTATGCAATCTGATGGACTTCGGATTTACAAAGATCTTGCCAGCAAAAGTAAATGGGGTCAGGTCGCAGATACATTTCTCACAGGGCTACACCTGACTGAGGCTGAGCTTTTGGACCCAGCAACGCTACGAAGGGCATATGAAAAAACTTATAACCCGCTCTTCCAGATGGCAGAAAACCATGGGTTCGCGAAAGACTGGAGTTTTAGCTGAGTTCAGCGCACCTTCTCCAGCAAAACTGCATTTAGGAATTACAAAAAAGGGGGACAGGCAAGTAAATATCCTACCTATCTCTCCATTGGCTTGATTAGAGAAGTCTTTTACTCTTTGTAGATTCACGATGTGGCTTTTGTCAAGTGGTCTCTTGAATACTCATGAGTTTACCCTTTCTCTTATTCTATTAGAAATTCATATAAAGCATATACAACACCGATTTCGCCCGAGTCATGGCGGTTAGCAATGCCTTTGGATCGGCCCATCTTTGGTCTTGTTTGTTCACATCGAGAAGTATCACTACTGGGGATTCACAGCCCTTGAAACTCATATAGGTGTAGTAGGGGATCTGGCCTTCTGATACTTCCTTACTAGCAGTTATTTCCCATTCTCCTATTTTGATTGGATCTTCGCTTTGCAGTGAAGTGTTTTTCATGGAATGGGCACCTAGGATGACTATGTCAGTTGGATTCAATCCTCTTTCTGTTATTAATTCTTCAAAAATACTCTCAAGTGCATCATGCATCTCTTCTGGATTGCGACATTCCATTTCTTCGACTTCATGACCCAGGGGAGCGTCATCTAGGCACTGGAGTTGAATACCTGTCCATTTTTTGACGGCCTTGCAAATATTAACCGTGTTACGGCAGTTTCCACTTAATTCGTAGGGTTCTTTTTTAACTGGAAATTTTATATCCGTTCCCCAGATATTTTGATTTGGGTCGTAAAATATATAGCAGTGAGAATCATGGCGTAAAAGGCGCTGCACTGGTTCCCAGTAGGCTGGATGGAAGTCCTGGGCCTCATCAATAATCACCGCGTCATAGGTGACGGGTTTAGCATCCAGAGCCTCGGTGTACATTTTTGGAAGGGCCTGCTGCCAGAATTTTTCATCTTTAGTGTAAGGAAGTGTCTTTCCAGTATGACCTTCAACATACTCCCAGGCAAGAGTGTGAAAAGTAACGATTTTTAGCTTGTCTGCATAACCAGATTCTTCAGCTTCGCGCAGGAACTGCCCTGAGAGAAGGCTGTTAAAGCAAAGCAGCAATACGCTTTTGCCCTGCATTGCCAATTCCTTTGCCTTGCGTAAGGCTAGGATTGACTTTCCGGTCCCTGGGTTACCGCTGATCAGGACCTGCGCATGATTTTTTAGCAAATCAAGGATGCGAGCTTGATTTTCAGTAAGTCTAAATCGAGCCTTTTCTTCATGTACAAGCCGCATAGGCAGGCTACTTTCATAGAGAATTCCAGATGAAAGTGAATCCTTGATACGTTTTAGTGCCATTGTGACTTCTGCAGTAATACCTGTTCTAGCGTAAGATGCAAAAATATTTTGCAAGACAATCTGAATTTGTGGGAGTTCGCGTCCACTTATTATGACACCGGCATCAGCCTCGGAAAGAAACTGGTCTGGCTTTTGTTTCAGATTCGGAAAACATACAGCGTATCCCACTGGAAAATTAGCCTCTTCTTTTGGGAATCTCTCGGCTAATAGATTTTTCAAAAAATAGAAGTTCTTTTTGGCTTGCTCAAAAGGGGACAACTTCATCTTCTGCCCATTTTGATACCAGAGACCATCCGATTTTTTCTGGATGCTGCCGCTCTTGACTTCAAGAACAATGATTCCGCAGTCGGGATCGATCACTAGAAAGTCGATTTCCCCATCAAAGCACTCAAAATACTGATTGCGAGCCTGGTAATCCTGGGAATGAATGACCAGTACGTCTTCATCGAGGTTCTGCTTTAAGGCTTCAAAAACCTGCAACTCTGCAAGTTGACCGTAGTCTCGTCCACCTTCTCCGGCAAAACTGCATTCAGGAATTACAACAGCCATGACAAGCATCATAGGCAATTATACCTACAAATGTCCTGTGGTGAATTTCCGCAACACAGACAAAAGAGTCTGGATATCCTTATTTTTGTCTTAAAAAGGGTATAAATATCGTAACCACAAGGACAGACCTCAAAACTGGTTGAGATATTGAAAGAAATTTCACCTATCACCGTTTTTTCTATTCAAGGGGGGAATGAAAAATCGATGGTGGGCGGAGCATAAAGTAACTAAATTATCTGGGTGGTGTTTGCCTCCATGTGCCACGGGTACCCTATGGTGCAGATGCAAATAGCGTTTTTGGGTACAGCGCCTACCGCTTTTTCCCTGGTAAGCACATTGGCCGCCGTCTCGTTCGTGGACTGTGTGGAGAACCCAGGCCGGAATAGACCCTCGTTTTTTGGGGTGGCTACCTGTCACGTGACGACTAATTTGCCTTTTTGGTGGGGTCATGGCGGGTGATAAATTCTTTTACAGATAGTTTGATGGCTTCTTGAGTTGTGGGTTTTCCTTTGATTTTGGGGGCGACCAGATCTTTGAGCTGATCGAGTAATTCAACGAGTTCATCATCGATATCGATGGTTAGGCGGGCTGTGTTTTTGGCTATGGGCTTGAGGGATTCTCTGGGTTCTGGATTCTCGATTTTTGAAGCCACCTTTTTTCAATCTCGCGGGTGTTTTTGTTTTTCAGATCATCAAGCCACTGCTTTTGATTGGAGCGCTTCAAAACCTTGGTGACTTTACGGGCTTTGGATACCCCGAAATGACCTTGACGAATGCCCTCCTTAAGAGCTTTTACTTCCAGAGATTTTCTGGCTACGTTTATGAAATTGTTGGCGCAAGACTCTGAGAGCCCAATTTCTTTGGTTACATAATCAAACATGCTCGAAAACCCTCTATGCAAATGTAGCCTGAGGCGCTCGGCTTCCTGAAGATGATCCAGAAGATTTGCCTGGGCCACGTGATAATCCCCGGAAGCCCTCATGATTTTCTGATGTAGATTATCAAGCTCAAGATTTTGCATAAGATTCCCCTTTCAACCCAACCCCAAAAACAGTATAACCCCTGTATTTATGGTGATTTTTAAGGGGGATAGCCACCAAGAAATCTTGGATTTCGAGAGCCAAATCAAAAATCAAGGGCTGGCTAACCAGGCAATTTCCTGTGAGCTCTCAGGGCGGAAGTTAGACCAGGGAAGTGATGACCCAAAAAAAGGGGTCAGAAAAGTAGTCAAGAAGTTTTTTGCCAAATAGCGATAATTTTTCAACTCAATCGTCGTTCACGTGAACGATGCACAGAAAAACATAGAACCCGAAAACTCCGTAACTTCGGCCTGCTGGAGGAGCTCAAATCTCGCCCCAGAATCCAGCATCTTATGACCCTACTAACGGCGAAGCCTCTTTCTTTTTATTCCTTTTCAAGTCACTGTAGCTGAATAGTTACCATTTATTTAAGACCGGAGAGCAAACGGCAGGATCCTATGTCGATCATCTGATGC
>CAZRLV010000130.1:0-9100 GCA_964600955.1 uncultured bacterium | reverse complement strand
AGCTTTCGCTATCCTTAGGAGCTCGGGTCTGACCCACAATATAGTCTCCGGTTCTCAATCCCAGTCTCTTAATTTGGGCACTGGAAACATAGACATCGCTTTTATCAATCGTACACATTTGGGTTCGTAGAAACCCATATCCGTCCTGGAGGATTTCCAGCACGCCCCGGTTAGCGCTTAGTCCTGTACCTTCAGCTTCTATCATGGTTTTGAAGAGTTGGAAGCTGACTTCGTCCAGGGTCATGGCCGAGACATTCGGAATCTCATATTCACGTGCTGCCGTGCGAATTTTTTCCTCAGGCTCGGCCACAAAATCAAGATAGCGCAGCTTTACAGGTCTGGTTTTCTCCACATTTCGGCGTGAGTTTTTTGAACCTCGTTTGCCTCTGTAGTGGCGGTTGTCACGTTGATCCTCACCCTCAGTTTTGCGGGTTTCACGTTCGGCTGATTGAGACGACTCCTGGGGTGGGGTTTTCGTCTCTTCTTGTGACTTTTCGCTTGAATCTTGCACGATGTTCTCCTTCATAAATTTCAAATTCAAAGTACTCTAACAGTGGATACCGTGGGTTTTGACCTACCCGTTTCTTTGCAAAAAAAGAATATAATAGGTGCATGTGTAGAGGCCCAAAAGGCCCCAGGATAAAGATTTCATTAATCGTCGACTTCCCTGGTAATAGATGGCCAGTAGGACCATGGAGCCAAACCCTGTAACATAGTTTAGTTGGGCATTCGCAACTCCAAGTAGGTTCATTTTTGGGGTTAGGAGGTCAGCGATTCCCAAAATAAAGAGATTGAAAATATTGCTTCCCAGGACATTTCCAAAAACGAGTGTGTAATTGCAGAGCTTAACGGCCGTAGCGCAAACTGTGACTTCTGGAAGGGATGTGGCGAAGGCCAGCAATATGGCTCCAATAAAGGTTTTACCCAGCCCGGTGATCTCAGCAATCTGATCACAAATCCCAGTGAGCCATATACCGGAAAAGACGACTAGAAGAGCAAACCCAATGAATTTTATGCTCAAGCTGCCTTTGGAGCAGGATGAAGGTTGTGGCTCCTCGGTTTCTTTATCTTCACAGCTATGATTGGTGCCGTCGACGCTGGTCGTAAAATTAAAGGTCAAGAGATAGACCAGGAGGATGAGAAAAGTGAAGATGCTAAGGCAGAACAGGGGAGTCGCGCCTCCTTGGATGGTCAGCACATAGGCGCCTGAAGTCAGAAAAAATCCCGCCAGGGCCAGGATGGTCATAATCTGTCCCACCGCCAGGGACTTGATCACAAAATGATTGACACGGTGGTAGATGATTTCTTTCATGAGAAACAGATCCATAAGGGCCAAAATAGCCAGATTGAAGGTATTCGATCCAAAGATGTTTCCCAGTGCGAGTTGGGGTGCGTTGAGGCCGTAGATCGAGCTAAAGGTAGCCACAAACTCTGGAAGAGATGTCGTAAAGGCCAGCAGCACAGTGCCCACAAAACCAGCCGAGACGCCGACGTCTTCAAATTGGTCCCCAATTTTAGTGAGTTGAATTCCACCATAAATGACGAGAGAACAAGCAACAATAAAGTTAAAGGTTAGCAGCATTCAGTGAAGCAGGCTTTCAGGAGACTGGCAGGGCAAATCGTGAGAATCAGCGACAGCCTGGCAGGTTAGACTGCCCAAATAAACATTCAGGCCATCTCGAAGATTTTTTGAGGCCCGCAAGGCGTCGATGCCTTTATTGGCAAGTTGCAGTGCAAAGGGGAGGGTCACATTGGTCAAGGCATAGGTACTGGTCAGCGGGACAGCCCCCGGCATATTGGCTACACAGTAGTGGAGAATACCGTCAACTTCAAAGGTTGGGTCGCCATGAGTTGTGGGTCGGGTAGTCTCAAAACATCCTCCCTGATCTACGGCCACATCACAAACAACAGTGCCCTTTTTCATAAATTTCAGCATATCGCGTGTTATCAGGTTGGGAGCTTTCTTACCGGCTAATAGAACGGCTCCAATGACTAGATCAGCGCTTGAGATCATCGCAATAATATTGGCACGGTTGGACATCATGGTTTTGAGCCTGCCGCCAGTAACTTCATCAAGGTAGCGCATGCGCTCCGTGTCCACATCCATAATGGTGACATCAGATCCAAGCCCCATAGCCATTTGAGCCGCGTTGAAACCAACGACACCTCCGCCAAGGACGACGACACGAGCCGGGAGGACCCCTGGAACCCCTCCCATGAGAATACCTCTGCCACCAGCAAATTTATGTAAAAGTGTGGCCCCGACCTGAGTTGCTAAGCGACCTGCGATCTCAGACATCGGATTTAAAAGCGGTAAATGTCCATGAGAATCTGTGACGGTTTCATAGGCGATTCCGATGATCTTGCGCTCCAAGAGAACTTCGGTCAAGCGCCTTTCTGCTGCTAGGTGCAGATAAGTGAAAAGAATCTGACCTTCACGCAGGAGAGAGTATTCAGGCTCGATGGGTTCTTTGACTTTAACCACCATCTCGGCCCTGGCGTAGACCTGTTCAATACCGTCTACGATTTCTGCTCCAGCGTTTTGGTAATCTTGAGCACTAAACCCCGTACCTATTCCGGCATCTTTTTGGACCAAAACCTTATGGCCCGCATGTGCTAAAACATCTACATTGGCGGGAGTCAGTCCCACCCGGTTTTCATTGTCCTTGATTTCCTTTGGTACGCCGATAATCATTGGCTATCCTCTCTATATTGTTTTGATGATAAAGTTCTTGAACCGTGTCTGACTTGCTGGCGCTAGGCGTAATCCTTCCCTTAAGAATTGAGGATAACTGTTCGTAAAGCTGCCCTGAAAGTCCAAAGCCTGCCCCCTGGCTCATGGCTTTAGCCCGCTCATCAAGCAACATATCGCGAAACATTTTTTCATACGGTCCCTTGTCCAAAAAACCCGTCTTACCCAGGCCCTTATGCATTTCTTTAAGCATCATAGACACAAAAATCTGCTCAAAATCCTCCGACGCTTTTTTAAGCTTTTTCAGCTCTTTATTTTGAGCTTGAGGTAAAACAGGAACGGAAGATTTTACTTTGTCCATGCGGGAATGGAAGCCAATCGGGAGCCCTAGGGGCAAACGGAATTACTCATACTCTATCATAGGATTAAATCGGCGTAAAGCACTGATTCCATAAAAGATGAAAAATTAGCATACAAAAACAATAGAAATTCATTACATTTTGTTTACACTTTGACGAGCGCACCCTATACTAGGGCTTCTATGGCGGAAGAAACTGCGGCTGAAGCCAGCTCATTTATGGATAAAGCTCGTGCCCTTCTCGAAAGGGCTATGGAGTTTGCCGATCTCCTGGTAGCCTTTGGTATTGTCTCAGTTGTGGTAATGCTGGTCATTCCACTGCCTGCCTTCCTCCTCGACATTTTGATGAGCTGCAATATTGCTCTGGGATTGGTTGTGGTGATCAGTGCCACTTATGTGGAAGAGGCTCTCGAATTTTCCGTGTTTCCATCTCTGCTTCTGGTGACAACTCTCGCGAGGTTGGCCTTGAATGTTTCCTCCACCCGATTGATTCTGCTGGAGGGTAAGGAATTTGACGGAGAGGTTATTAAAGCCTTTGGAGACTTTGTTGTTGGGGGGAACTACGTTGTCGGGATTATTATTTTCGCGATTTTAGTCTTGATTCAATTTATGGTGATTACCAAAGGTTCTGAGCGTGTGGCTGAAGTTGCTGCTCGATTTACCTTGGATGCCATGCCCGGAAAGCAAATGGCGATTGATGCTGATTTGAACGCGGGCCTAATTGACGAGACCGCCGCTCGTGAGCGCCGCGAAAAAATTGCCAATGAGAGTGATTTTTATGGAGCCATGGATGGTGCCTCTAAATTCGTAAAGGGAGATACGATTGCCGGTATTATCATTACTGTGATCAATGTTGTCGGCGGAATCATCATTGGTTTTTTTTCCGGGGAATTTGAAGGTATCGCTGAGATTGCTCAAACCTACACCCTGTTAACGGTAGGGGATGGGCTTGTTAGTATTATTCCCTCGCTATTAATTTCGGTGGCAACCGGTATTGTTGTCACCAAAACCACTTCCAAGGAAAACCTGGGTGCCGAGGTTATCGCCCAACTGGTTTCCAAGCCTAAGGCATTGCTAATTGCCTCAAGCGTTTTTCTGTTGTTCGCTCTGGTTCCTGGGCTTCCCAAGATTCCATTTTTTCTTCTATCAACCTTTTTAGGTTTCTTAGCGGTGACACTGGGGGATGGGATAGACTTTGGGGGTATCTTCAAAAAAGAGGATGAGGAGGGCGGCGACGCTCCTCCCGACAAAGGCGGAGGAAAAGGAGCAGGAGGTGCCGCTACCCCCGCAGCCGAGGGAGAAGAAGGTGAGGAGGAGGATGCCGGACCTGAAGATGTGTCCAGCCTCTTACAGGTGGATACACTGGAAATGGAAATTGGTTATGGGTTGATTCCAATGGTGGATCCTAACCAGGGGGGAGATCTTCTTAATCGCGTGAAAATGATTCGTCGGCAAATCGCCATGGAACTGGGTCTGGTTGTTCCCGCAGTACGAATTCGCGACAATATGCAGCTACCTCCCAATAAATACTCCATCAAGCTCAAGGGGATTGAAATCGGCGATGGGGAGATTTATGTGGATCGCTTCCTGGCTATGGATCCGGGAATGGTCAAACAAAGGGTTGATGGGCTTGAAACCGTCGAGCCCGCCTTCAACCTTAAGGCCCTTTGGATTGAAGAGGCAACGCGTGAAGAGGCTGAATATAATGGCTACACTGTGGTGGACGCTCCTTCGGTTGTGGCCACGCATTTAACGGAACTTATCAAGCGCCATTCGGGTGAGATTCTTGGGCGGCAGGAAGCTCGCCAGCTTGTTGAAAAAATCAAAGAAACCTCCCCGGCGGTCGTTGAGGCGGCTGTACCTGAAAATGATACACAGCGCCTGGGGCATTTGCAGAAGGTATTGCAGTCTCTCCTGAAGGAAGGTGTCTCGATTCGCAATTTGGCCGGTATTATGGAGTCTTTTGCGGATATTATGTCACCGGAGGTTACAAGTATTGATGCAGTTGTAGAATATGTTCGTCAGGGGCTTGCGCGTCAGATCACCCGTGAATACACCACCGAGGAAAACATTCTAAAGGTGATTACTCTGGAGCCTGGACTTGAGCAGCAGTTTGTTGATACGATTCAAAGGACGTCAACCATTCATCAGGCGCTGGACCCGGACTCGGCCAATGAGCTGTTTCAGCGCGTCAACGCAGCCGTTGAGGAGTTGTTGGTGCAGGGGATTTCACCGGTACTTCTATGCTCTCCTGTGATTCGGGTACACTTCAAACGTCTGGTGGAACGGGTTGCACCTCAATTGGTAGTATTGTCTTTTCAGGAGATTGTGACAGACGTCGAGATTGATAATGTCCAGGTAATTTCTTTGGGAGAGGAAGAATGAAAGCCCAGGTAGGCCCGCGAGTTTTGGCCCTCACCTCTGGGAAAGGGGGCGTAGGTAAGACGACTTTTGCCGTTAATCTTGCTGTGCGCCTGGCGGAGATGAACCGCAAAGTTGCCCTGTTTGATGCAGATTTTGGCCTTGGGAATGTCTGTATTTCTATGGGATTGGATCCGGATCTAACCCTGGAGCATATCTTTTTTGGAAATAAATCTATCCGTGAAGTTTGTATTCAGGGGCCGCGAGGAATTCAAATTATTCCCGGTGGGAGTGGGATTGAGTCTCTGACTCGAATTCCCAAGGAATCCATGATGCAGTTTGCTACGGATCTACAGGCTTTTGCTCAAGAACAGGACTATTTCATTATGGACACCGGGGCGGGGATCGGGCAAAACGTCATGTTTTTTCTGAAAATCGCGCATGAAATCATCCTGGTAACGACCCCAGAGCCAACAGCCATGGCGGATGCCTACGGCCTGGTAAAGGCGTTTTTTGAAATTCAACCCAGAGCAAGGGTTTCCCTGCTGATAAACCGCTGTCATTCCATGATGGAAGCTAAAACCGTTGAAAATAAATTTAAGGTGGCTGTCCGAAAATTCTTAAAGAAGCCGGTGGATTTCCTGGGGTTTGTGATGCAGGAGGCCGATGTCCTGAACGCCTCAAGAAATCAAAAAGTTTATATCCTGGAATATCCCGATTCCGTTGTTGCAAAAAATATGTTTCGAGTGGCCAATAAATTGGATGGGGTCAGCCTACAGGTGGACCGCCCTTCTCTGCTGGAGCGTATCATGGATTTCATCCAATAAGTTCTCTGGACTTCCTTAAAAAAGATAGACAAAAGTATGTCATTTTTGTTTGCTTTTGTTATATAATGTCTGGATTGGTTGAAATTAGGACAGGGCAAAAACTAGATGTATCAGGCAATTGAGGATGAACTAGCGGTTGATAATCAGTGTTATACCATCGCCATTAGTTCAGGCAAAGGCGGCGTTGGAAAGTCCAATCTAGTTGCGAACCTCGCCTTGCTTCTCGGGACTCGTGGCAAGCAAGTTATCGTTTTAGACGCCGACCTGGGTATGGCCAATCTTGATGTGATTTTCGGAGTGCGTCCACGCTACACCCTTCATCACGTGGTTCAGGGCAGAAAACGGCTTCAGGAAATTGTCACCTCGGTCACCGATAAGGTTAAGCTCTTGGCTGGCGGGTCCGGGATTTCAAATCTGGCGGATATTCCAGATAAAGTACGTCATGATATTCTTCAAACCCTGGGTCAATTGCGTCAATACGCGGATATTCTCATGATTGATACCGGCGCTGGCCTTTGTTCCAATGTCATTGGGTTCCTTCAAGCGGCTGATGAAGTCTTGCTGGTGTCGACCCCAGAGCCGACTTCCATGGCCGACGCGTACGGTGTGATTAAGACACTTGCAGGCAGTGCAGAAAAATTTCCAAAAGTCTCGGTGGTGGTTAATCGTGCCGCCTCATCCATGGAGGCCTTTGGGGTGTCTTCACGACTGACGACGGTGGCACGACAGTTTCTTGAGGTTGAGGTTCATTATAAGGGCTTCATTTTGGAAGATGACTCGGTTTCTCGCTCGGTCCGCTCTCAAAAACCATTTACACAAGTATATCCCGATGCGAAGGCCAGCCTTTGTCTGCGCAAAATCGCGGATGCCTATGCCCGCTCCCAGGAAACAAGCGCACCTAGATCCTCACATGGGTTGCTTGGGAATCTGCTCTCACTCTTTGCACGGGGACGCTAGTGCCAGGTTTTGGTCCAGGGGTTAAAAGCTATGAAGGAGCCAGTGAGGCCACTGCAAAACTCCGGCTTTTTTCGGAGTTGGGACATGATGCCGAGATTGTTGATGTAATCCATCAGAATTCTTTTTTCGGTCTACTTGGCTTTGGCAAGGTCACTGTCTTGGGGCGGGCCGCCATGAAAGAGGAGAAAAAGGATTGGCAGCGGTCTAAGGCTAGGAATCTTGATACTCGAAAAGAGGAGGGCAGGGCGTTTCTTGAAAATCTTCAAAAAGCTTCCAGTTCATCCTTGAGAAGAAAACCATCCCACCCCCTGGTCTATGATGCAAAGGCTGATCAGGATAATCTAATCAAGCAGTGCATTTCGGCTGCAAGAGAGCAGGTCAGGCGTACCGAATCTAGAAATATTAACCTGGGGGAATCACCTTATAAAGTTTCCAGTTCAGGTTTGGCGCGCTCAAAAACTACTTTCAAGCCCACTGAAGGTTATGCGGACGAGCTCAAAGATATCAAGACGCTGCTTCAGACTTTATCTCAAGAGATGAGCACCCTGAAGAATACTGTGAATAAGCCGGCTCAGGCTAAGAAGAGTGGACCAGATTCAGTAGAGGTCCGCGAAGATCTGGCGCTGGACGCCTATGGTGAGCTGACCGAACTGCTGGTTGAACATGAATTTAATTCAGAGCTGATAGAGATTCTGATTGAGGCGCTGCGCGAGGAATATAAAGAAAAGATCGAGCCCTCATTGGTTGACCTGAAGAAAAGCGTTAAACGAAAATTGGCTTCAAATCTTAAGCCCAAGCATAAACCTCCCCTTGTCAATGGGTTGGATGAGAAGCGTAAGAAACCGGAAATCATGGTGTTAGTAGGGCCCACCGGGGTGGGCAAGACAACCACTTTATCCAAAATTGCTTCAATGCTGACGCTGGCAACTGAACCACGGTCCGTAGCCATGATCACCATAGATACGTTTAAAGTGGGGGCGGTTGAACAGATCCAGTTCTATGCGGATGGACTCAAGGCTACGTTGGAAGTGGTGTCCAAGCCTGAGAAAATTCAGCCGACTATCGAGAAACACTCTGATAAGGATATCATTTTGATTGATACTATCGGTCGGGGATATAAATCAGCCGCTGAGATCGCATCTTTAAAATCTTTTTTACCCGAATCGATTGAGTCCGAAATTCATCTGGTTTTGTCCGCAACTGCAAAATACCGCGACATGGTAGACACCCTTAGAGCCTATAATCATCTGGGAGTGGACTGCCTCCTTTTCACTAAACTGGATGAAACCTCTTCTTTCGGGCCGATGCTGAGCGTACTTCAGAGAAGCCGTAGTCAAATGATTTCTTATGTCACCACCGGACAACGGGTTCCAGGTGATTTGAAGGAAGCTGACGCTGAATACCTGAGCAACCTGATGTTCCAGGACCATCATTAGCCCAAGGAGGAGGAGGGAACTAGAAGGACTATCGGAACTATAGAACTACAGAATAAGAAGAAAGGAGCGAGGGGGGTGAAGAAGAAGGGGAGTCTATTTTTTCTTTCTCCCATTCCGATGATTCCTCTAGTTCCGATAGTTCTGTGATTCTTTCTTCATTTTTGGATTCTTCAAAGCCATGACTATTAAATCTCTTGCTGTTATTTTGGCCGGTGGCTCTGGGACTCGTTTTTATCCTCTTTCCACCGAGGACCATCCCAAGCAGTTTTTGGATTTAAACTCAGGGGGTTCTATGCTCCTGCAGACCTTTGAGAGGATTCTTCCGATTTTCAATCGAGAGGATATCTTTGTATCTTCTAATATACGCTTCAAGGACAAGGTTCATGAGTTTCTTCCGGCGTTGACGCAAGGGGGCGGGGTGTGGGAACCAGCACCCAGGAATACGGCACCCTGTTTAGGGTTGATGAGT
>CAZRLV010000129.1:0-9203 GCA_964600955.1 uncultured bacterium | reverse complement strand
CAGATCCACCAGGTGATATGAGTATTGATTCCCATAGCCTGGACACCGACAATACCACGGCGGTTTTAACCTGGACCCCCCGCCAAGAGCATGTGGATGGAACCGAAGACCGCGTCCATGATGTTATTGTCAGAGCCTGTATTCGTGACCCGCAAAGAGTTGACCCCACGATTATCCTGCCTTCATCCTGTCGGGACCAGACCTATAAAATCAATGTCAACGCCGCCGCCGATGCTCCCGTTATTTTCTTTGGAGACGACCTGCGAAGTCTGATCACCAACCCCATCACCAGCAATAACCCTTTCGTAATTTTTGAGGATAGCGTCTTTGAGAAGCTGATTCGGGTTGAGGATGAAGATCTTCAGGCCGTGAATGTGCAAATCAGCCTACTTCTCTCTGATTTGCCTGGGCAAAGAATGGTTTTAGCACGTTCGGTGGGCTCTGTACTGTCTTCCACCAACGAAACCCTCACCCCTGGAAACGACAACCCCATTGACGGTGATGAGGACCTGAACTTTGTGGAGACCCAGGTGCGTTGGTCTTCAATTGACGCCGATGATATTTATTTTCAGGCACAGTCTCAGGGTTATGTCGATTACTTTGCCACCTATGTACTCAGAATCACGGGCAATACTCGTGGAGTCAGTGATGCCAGCGGCAAAACAGTGACTGATGTCTATCTCGAAGTCCGTTCCGTCAATGATATCCCAAGCTTTACCACCGGCACCCTGCCCGCCATCCGTCAGGGTGAGCCCGCCGGGGCTGTAGCCCCCTCCCTTGACCTTACCAATGTGGTCATCAATGAGGAGGGCGATGCCCTGGACTTTACTCTCGTAGACAAAGGAACTGCCGTAGACTTTTTAGAGGATCTAAGCTCCGGCCAGCTCCTGGAGAGGACCCATATTCTGCATCGCCTGGAGAGGACCCATATCCTGCATCTCCTGGGTTCGCCTGGAGAAAACGGAGTTGGAAATCATAACCTCACCATCAAAGTCGAAGAACAGGGCAACCCGGATCAATCCACGATTGCCAATCTTATCCTACCGGTCACAGACTCCAATGACCCCCTCAGATTCGAAACCAATGCTTTGTTTTCCGGGGTACGTAATCTGGTGGAAGGAGATTCAATTACAGCGGATCTCGATGTTTTTGACGCGGATCTCTCAAGTGCCGCGGCTGAAGAATTGATCACTTTTGCGGTTGTCGGGGATTTCAGTTCCAGTTTTTCGAATCCAACCACATTGTTTAGTCATGGGGTAAATTTTGCCACTACCTCTGATTTTAGTTTTACGGGTACCACCGTCGCTGCGGCCGCAAATTCAAGTCGGGCTATCTTTCGCTTCACTTTTTCGCCTCAAAGGCTAAGCTCAGAGAATCCTTTTGCAGTTACATCTTATTTTCTTCAGTTCACGGCTCGAGATCGTTTTAAGCAAAACGATGTGGATTCCTGCCAACCTGATGCTCCGCCCTGCCCTAAATCAGATATCACCACCATTGCCTTTAGCATCGACCCGCGCGACGATACCCCGGTTTTCTCTTCGGTTGCCGGACGCCCCATAGGGACTGAGGCCATCACCCCCGTTTGCATCACTACTCCATCTTGTTTTGGGGCCGATTTTTATATTCAGCAAAGCTATAGTCCCGGACCTTTTCCACATTTTTTATCCATCACCGCCATTGACCAGGAAACCGAGCCTCTTGGGTTTAGCTTTGTTCAGCCTTTTGCAGATTCCACGACCTCTACCCTGCTCAACCTATCGATCACCGGCACCCCATTCTCGGTCACGCCAGCCCATCCGGCGACTCCCGATTCCATTCGTCTAAGTTTCACTCCAACCAATGGAAATGTTGGTCTACAAATCTTCGCTCTCAAAGTCACTGACCCGGGTGATGTGGGTGGGTCTTCCATTAACTCCAGTAAAGGCGCTACACATGCTTTTTCGTTTTTTGTGCAAAACGTGGCCGATCCCCCTACCCTCACGGAGATGCGCCATGGGGCATTTACCGGAATCACCTCCACAAAATCCACCTCACCTCTCATACTTTATGAGGATAGGGTAGAAGAAATCCTGGTTCTAATTGATGACCTCGACCTGCATCTGCCCCAGGCCTTTACATCGCGCGAAGAAGGCATTATTTCCACAGGATTCAATTTTGGAAAAACCGCAACTCTTGATTTAGCGAACTCCTTGTTTCCGAAGGAATTTTTCAGCTATGAACTTCTTAATTTAACCACGTTTACTGGACTACAGATTCAATCTCCAAGCGAAAACACAACCAATAGTCCTAGCCCGCTTTTTGCTTTTTCAAGTCCTGCTAATATCGTCTCAACGGCCACCACGGATCGGGTCAAAATCAATTGGGCTCCGCCTGATAATTTCACCTTCCCCAAATTTAGCGGGACAGAATTTGGGGCCGCAGGCGGTGACATGATCTGGCAGCTTAGAATTAATAGCTTCTCTTCCAATTCCGTGATCTCTACCCGACCATCTTCCATCACGACCGAGATTCATATACGCGTCTTTCCAGTCAACGATGCCCCAAAAATTGCCAACACGGATACCGAGGCCCTGGCAACCCAGGACATCCCTTTTGAATTTGAAATCCAGGGGCTTGATGAGGAGGAAAACTCCCTGCTCTATTTCTTTGATACTCCCCTTTGCAACGCAAATAGCGCCCCCCCCGTCGTACCTCCTAGCTGCGTTCCCGGAGATATGAACCTGCAAGGAAACACCCTTAAATGGAACCCTATCAATGATGACACAATTTCCGGTTTTTACGATCTAAGAATCTTCGGTAGGGACACCGGAAAGATAAGCAATGTTTCAGTTTCAGGTCTCCCCACCTCAACCCCACTAACCTCCCCCATCTATTTTCTAAGGGTCTTTCTCAATGATGCGGATGACCCGGTCATTCGTGACGGGTCCATAAATCCGGGCATAAAGACCAGTGAAGACACTCTTTATGTGAGCAATATTCGTTATGTGGACCCTGATTTTAACGAAGTTCTTCAGTTTGGCCTCTTTGTAGCGCCTCAGGGAATGACCATTGAGGATGATGATCTTGATGGAAACGCCACGATTAAATTCCCCTCTCCGCAACCCGGTCTTTTTAATGTCACCATTCAAGTCAATTCCTTGAAAAATTCAGCCTTGCGTTCTACGGTTTTTTTCTCCTATGTGCTGGAGGTGACTCCGGTCAATGATGCTCCGGTTTTCCAGTCATTGCCCAAAGCGATTTTAATCGAGAATATTCCCTATATTTATAATATCGATGTCACCGATGAGGACGACTCCTCGGTTTTGCTGGATCTGGTGACTACAGATCTTCCTCAGTTTGGAATTACCTGTGACTCCAATCCAGGCCGTTTTGTGGAATTATTTGCATCGGATCGCAAACTGCTGGGCTCTACAAATCTAATGGGTTTTGAAACCCAGGAATCCAGCCTTGCATCTCCGATTGTCACCACCCTCGATATTTGCATTGAAGCCTCGGACGGCCTGGCTAAGACCACGCAAAGCTTCACGCTAATGGTGCAGGCGAACAACAACCCTCCCACGGTGCAGAGCATGGTGGTCAGTACGGATAGTATGATAATCAAGACACCGGGTGATTTGCATACGGAGTTTGATAGTGAGATGACTAGTACCGTGGTCAGTGAAATGGTCTTGAAGTTGGCTACTAACCCATGTGAAGTCGTCCATTGCCTAACGAAGCTAAATCAAAGTGAAATCCTTTTTGAGCCCTTTGAATTGGTCAATTACAAAGACCCTTCACAGCGATCGGTTAAGATGTTCCAGGGGGTCGCAAACTACACCCGCATTGTTTTTTCGGATGAAGAGGGAGACCTTCCTATTCAGTTCGATGAGATCAAAGGCCCCGGTTCTATAATTGATACCGAAGAGGACACAGCGACTCTGACACTCATTTGGACACCCAGCACTGCTGACATCGCATCGCCGCCTTTTTTCAGTCTACAGGCTAAGGATGTGCGCAATCGACAGACCACGTTTTCCTATCGTGCCACCATCATCGATGCCCCGGATCTACCCACAGTCACCTTTAATAAAGCCGTGCAATTTGTGGATGAAAACAGCGCACAGACCCTTGAACTGGAGGGCCGCGATCTGGATCTTAAGAGTGTACTCAGCTATAGCATTGTCACCAATCCCCTGGACCCGCATCCGGTGATCGCCCTGATCAAAAACCACCCCTTCAATCACCCTGCATTAGACCTTGAGGTTAGCAACCAGGGCAGCGTTACCTTTTTGGCAAAAGTTTCCCAACCTGTTATCCTGGGCAGTGCTACCGATCTGATCCCCGTGACCTTTAGTGTCTGCGGAACATCGAGAACCAGCTCCACCTTTGCTTCGGATTGTATTACCGCCACCTATAGCTATAGGATTCTTTCGCGCAATGACCCCCCCTTCTTTTCACCCTCAATTCCAGCCACTAGCAAAACCACGGCCAAAGAGGGAAATATCAATACCAACACAGATCGTGGTTATGGCGGCGGAAAAAGCCGTGGACTAACTTTTCGCAAAGTCTATTCTCAGAATCATTGTCCATCCGAGACCAGTGAGGAAATTTGCATTGTGGACGAGGAAAGCACCCTACCTGAGAATCTTTTTGGCGCAAATCCCAAGGTTGAGCTTTCCCTGGCCATCCCCGAGGTCCCCCCTGCAGTGGCTCCCGGTGCTCCTTCAACCTCAGGCTTGAGGCTCACTGATCCCACCTCATCGTGCTATGTACCATCAACGGGTACTCTCTGTCCCGTATCCACAGTGGCATTTGCCTGCAATCTGACAGCGGCCGGTTGTTCCAGTGCCGTATTTACCGTAATTCAAACCCTGGTCTGGGATGTGATTCCTTTTAAAGACAGTCCTTCTGTCATGAACCTCGAGATCACGGCCAATGAAACCGCTGATAGTTCCAAACTCTCGACCTTTACTTTCTCACTGGAGATTGAAAATACGAATCAAGGCCCCCTGATTAACCACGGGTTTCCTCTGATTCCCGAGCAGACCACCGAGGGTGATACCTTTCAGTTTTCACTGGCCGAAAATAGTTTTGATGAGGACGGAGACTCCCTGGTTTTTGAACTTCTTCAGGGGGTCAGTGCCATGACCATCAACACCAATAACGGGCTTATTACGTGGAACCCCACCGTAAGCCATATTGGAAACCATCTCGTCGAACTCAGAGTCACGGACCACCCCCCCTCGGGCCCCAGTCTCAGTTTTACTACGAATTTTCAGATTACGGTTAACAAACAAAACAGCCCGCCCATTATCGAGGCCGGCTTTCGCAATATCAACGATATTTCTGAACTAAGGACTGATATTGCCACCGAGGGCAGTCTGTTTGAGGCCAAGATTTTTGCCTTTGATGAGGAAGGAGACAGTTTTTCCTTTTTCTCCAGTCTCTCAACGCTCAATGGCAACCCTCTGCCTTCCGGCTTTGATCTAACCTCTTTTGGAAGAATCTCCTGGACCCCTGGAAATTCTAATGTCGGTGCCAATGTACTCAATATCTTCGTTCAGGACACGGCCTCAGGCTCCTCGTCCTCACGGGAGTTCACACTCACGGTAAAAAATGTCAATAATCCACCCCAGCTTACAAACCCCATCACAAATGTGCAGACGGTGGATGAGCAGGCCAGCCTGAGCTATGCCTACCAGGTTTCTGAGCAAGATTCCGCAGATGTCGCCATTTTTTCGGTCAAAACCACCCCAACACTTAGTTCTCGAATTAGCCCCTCAGGAGTTCTTTCGATAAACCCGGAAGCAGATGACAGCGGCAACTACGTGGTTGAGGTTTCTGTGTCCGATCTGGGGGGGCTTACCGATAGCAATACCTTTACCCTGCAAGTTCTTCAAAAAAACAATCCTCCGGTCCTGGAAAAGATCGCTCAACCGCTCTATGTCAGTCGTTCTACGGTTTATACCCACCAACTTTTTGCGAGTGACCCCGAAGCGGACCCTATCACGTTTTCCTTTGCTAGCAAACCTGAGGGTGTAGCTATTGATCCGAGTTCGGGTTTAATTTCTGTCACTCCATTGCCAGGCGAGCCAAACACCAAGGAATTTGAGGTATTTTGCAAGGACAGCCTGGGCCAGGAATCTGAAAGAAAGACCGTAAAATTAAAATTCACGGACCAAAACCCCCCAACCATCACTTCAATTCCCAGCCCCGTTGGAAAAGTTCTCTCACCCTATACCTATACCATAGAAGCTAACGTACCTGTTTTCTCCACGCAACTGCTAGAGGGACCCCTTGGCATGGTGAGCCCTCAGGGTGAGAATATCATTCGCTGGACTCCGGCATTTGAAAGCGGTGTCACCGATCAAAGCGGTGTTTACGTTATCGTACTACGCATTACAGCGGTCAGTAACGAAGAGACCCTTGAGTCAGATCCACAACGCTACACACTCACCGTTAACAAAGAGAACACCCCCCCAGTCCTGGAGTTAGCCAAAGATGTAGACGGAAATGCCATCAGTATTTATGACGCATCTCAAGATATTGCATTTCTGCAAACAGTCATGACCATCAAAGACTCAAATCCAGAGGATTTGGGAAGGCTTGACTTCTATTTCAACACCCCCCTAAAAACCAAGGTCAATACTGCAAACTCCCTTTCTAATTCACAGGCTGAAATCCTTGAAGTTTCAGGCAGCCGAATTCTAAACAATAATTTAGCTGAATTAAAAATTGAACTTTCCTGGAAACCTGATAATGGAGCCGCTTTTGCTGTAACCGACGGACAAGTCAATCGCTTCTCCGTCATTGCCAGCGACGGGATTGCAGAGTCTCCCCCCCTTTCCCTTGAATTTAATGTGACTAACAAAAACGATACCCCCGTCTTTTTCTCCGATGAAAATCAAGGGTCTAGCGAAATTGGGTTTGTAGGCAACCGCTATACAAGAGAGTTCTTTGCCCGTGATTTGGACAAGCAACTCACTTATTTCTGCCTTGACACCTCTACATTTATTCGTCCCGGAGAAGACCAAACCCCTCCGATCTACCCCAGCCTACGCCCCACCCAGCTAAACGCATCTGGAACTGGACTCGAGCTTGGCACTGTCCACACCCTTGGTTTTCTAACAGACCAGCCTTATCTTTTTGGAGCAACCGATGCCCCGTCCAACTCCATCTGTGTTAGGGGAGAGGCCGTAGTCGATTTTATAGACCCTCATCCCGAGCGTGGAAAACTGAGCAAAGTCACTTTCTACTGGGATCCAACCGAAGCCAATATTTTTAATGAACCGTTTGAAGATCTACCCCTTTATCTCTGGGATGCCGTACTGACGGGCGACTTCAATCAAGAGCCAAAATTCACCTTGAAGTTGGCCCCTGAAATTCAAAATATTGTCCCCAATACCCAATATATTGGAAAGGAAGTCCTCATTTCCGGAGGGGGGATCGTCCTGAACGAAAATCAGCTTAATATTGAGTTTCTGCGCTCCAACGGCACCATTTCTGCCGTCACTGAAGTTTTTGGAATTAGCGAAACCAAACCGGGCCAGGGAAAATTTATTGTACCCCAAGGCGCTGTCTCAGGTTTTGTCTCTGTAGGCTTTACCTCTTTTTCAACCCCCGTACCCTTTACCGTTCTCAATGGAAAAACATCCGTTATTGCCGGAAAAACCAAAGAAGACACAGACCTCCTATCCAGCCCCTCCGGATTGGCGGTTACATTTATCAGTGCCACCACCAGTGTCATTCTTGTGAGCAATATGGAGGGCCACACCATTCATGGCTTTTTAAGGGACGAAACAAATAAAAAAACCGAAAATCTTGGGATCCTGGCTGGACAACTTACCGTTAGCGGAGACACCGAGGGTCAGAGCCCTCTCTTTAACTCTCCAACAGGACTTTCAATAGCCCACCGTAAAGGCAAAATCTGGCTTTTGATTGCAGATACTGAGAATCATAAAATCAAAGCCATGGACCTCTCAGACTTCTATCTTCCGGATGCGGAAAAGACCTTGAGCTACCCCACCTACACCATTGCCTCCAGTACTCATCTAAATCGCCCCTACATGGCGATTCAGCATATGGACCCCACACTCCCTGATTATTTCTATATTGCCAATACTTTTAATAATACGATTGAACTTGCCTACGCTGGTTCTTCTGAGTTCGCAAGTCTTCCTAATCGAGAAAATGATGACCTTGTTGATTTCTTTCGTTTTCCGGACACAGACTACGGGGCTATCAATACATCTCCAGCTGGAAAAACATTACCGAATTGGGGAGACCTTAATCTAACCGGGAGTAAAAACACATATACAGTGGCTGGAACCGGATTTTCCAGAACCGATATTTTAGGAAACCTCTTTCACCCCATAGACCTAGTGATGATCCAACCCAACAAAAACACACCGGGGGAATTTAAGCTTCTTGTTTCTAGCTACTCCAATCATAAATATTCCTTTAATAACTCCTTCAAAATTGATCTTTATAGCAGCCCAGACCGTAATAAACCCCGTGCCGACAACCCCGATATTCGCTTTCAATCAGCAAGCTTCTACACCCATGCCATCTCACTTGGTGATTATGGAAGTACCAGCAGTGGCTATGATGGAGAACTCCTTTTTGTCTCTCAGGGTACGCAAGATGACTGGATTACAACCAGATCCATTGATATTGTGCGCCCCACCCAGCAATCGGGCCGTACTGATAAAGGGCTTTTTTATATCACGGGGGCAGAAGCTCTATATACTGATTCCTCGCAGTTGAGCAAGCAGGTCAGTGAATCGATCTTTAACACCCACTTTACTCAAATCCCCAACCAAGCCTCACTTCAAAGGCTTCTTTATCAAACCTACGAGTTAAATTTCACAGGCGCAGTAAACATGCTCGATTTTGTCCAAAACCCAAATCCAGACCTTAGCACGAATAAAGCCGCCATTTGGGCTCAACCCGGAACTCAAGAAATTTCAGTAACTCCCATAAATGACACTGGGGTTTATGAAATTAGCGGTCTTGTAACCACGAAACTCCCCTCTGAAATCGGGTCCAATGAACTGGGTGACCCCTTTTACTACGACACCAATCAAGACTATATAGATGACCTCTGGCTTCCCGTTCCAGAACTAGGGGCCGTCTATGTCTTTCCCGGAACCACAGCCGCACCCCCGGCCCCTCCCTTAACCTTTGATACTGAGAACTACTGGTATATCACCTCGGAGTCCTTT
>CAZRLV010000128.1:8633-9246 GCA_964600955.1 uncultured bacterium | reverse complement strand
AAGGAATCTGATTTTTTCTAAACTGAAAATAGGCCTACATGTCCCAAACTCGGGTTTAGTTCTGTAGTTCTTTCTTCCAATCTTCATATATTTTCCGCAACTTTTTTACAGGGTTTGCGTACTTAGGAATTAGGTGCGTATTAGGAGAGCTTTCATGTACAAAGTTTGGGTCGTTCTGGGGTTAGGTTTTATTAGTTTAACCCAGGTTGTGGCCAGGGATGTGATTTGTCATTTGCCCTGGAAGGGCGCGCGGATTTACGAGTATATTCCATCCAACAAATGCAGGGAGACCGGAGGGACCATCGTACCCGACCATGCAAAATTCCCCAGCCCATCCTTTGCGGCGCCACCTGGGCTCGATCCGCGACTGGAATTGGAGGGCTTTGTTCCATCAGATGCCTCGGGTTCTGATCTCGCAAGATGTTGGCTCAAAAGTAAATTGGGTTACGGGGTTCATGGTGTGACTTCAAGGTTTCTCTGCAACCGTCTTGGGGGACAGGTTCTCAAAAACCTCGACACCGGAAGAGCCTCGCTGCGGGCACTTCGCCGACGAAACAGGCCCATCGGTAGAAGGACAATTGCAGGGTTGATTGAGTGTAGGATCAACGATATT
>CAZRLV010000128.1:0-8623 GCA_964600955.1 uncultured bacterium | reverse complement strand
GGATGGAGGACCTCGATTTTGAGTCCAATCCTGACTTTGATGGATCGATTTATAGGAGCCGCTACAAAGACAAGCATATGCTGGCGGTCACTCCCTGTTTGGTAAAGCAGGGCGAAGATTTTATCTTGGGTGAGATGACCTTGCGTCTTTGCAATATTATTGGAGCCGAAGTTCTTTCGGATGATGCTCCTATTCTTAAGAAAGCCCAAGGGACTCAAACTCAAACATCGGAAAAATCTACCGAGGTTAAATCCACCCTGCGCAAATCACGAGACGACAATTTTTCGATCCAGCAAAAAAAATTGGACCGATACCATGAAGGAAAAATTTCCTTTGATGATTTGGTAGGCGATGGAGATTGACAGACTGAATAACCTCACCTCTCGTTGATGGTTCTTCAATGTCGGGTAACGCCCAACGCCCGTAAAAATCAGATTCTCAGCTACCATGAAGATGAGGGTTTAAAGGTCAAAATCAAGAGTCCCCCGCTTGATGGAAAAGCCAATCAAGAGTTGTTGAAATACCTCGCAAAATTACTCGGTATTGCTCGACGTGATATTATTTTGGTCCAAGGTGAAAAAGCTCGCATCAAGCGGGTTGAAATTCAGGGGCTATCCCCTGAGAAGGTAGCTTCCTTTTTTAGGAAGATCCTGGCGGAAATGGGGAACTAATGCGAATTCTTTTGACCAATGATGATGGATATTTCACTGAGGCGTATCAGATTCTGGGGATGGAGCTTCAAAAGCACCATGATGTGACCCTCATGTCTCCCGAGCAAAATTGCAGCGGGATCTCACATGCTTTTACATTGAGAGACCCTGTGTTTTTTACCAAAATTGATGAACATAAAAACCCACTGGGTTTGGAGAATTTTTATTCTTTTGCTGGGACTCCTGTAGACTGCGTGAAGTTCTGCCTACTAGAATTCATGAAAGAAACTCCTCCAGATCTTGTGGTCTCGGGCCTGAATCCAGGGGCCAATGTAGGCTGTGATGTACTCTATTCGGGGACGGTAGCCGCAGCTATGGAAGCAACCCTAAATGGTTGTTCTGGTTTGGCCTTATCCTATGATTCTTTAGCCATTCCCTCTCCCAGAGTACAAGATGTCGTCGAGTGGACCTTGGAATTCATAACCAAGATTGAACCCTATTTAAAGTCCGGTACGCGTCTAATAAATATTAATTACCCAGACCGCTCAAAAGAAGACCTAAAGGGTCAAAGAATTTGCGCTGTAGGCCAACGCGGATACACCGACTCCTATGTGCATCGCACCAGTCCGCATGGAAACAGTTATTACTGGTTGACGGGAGAAATGTGTTTTGAAGGCGAGGCCGAAACCTCAGACAAAATGGCCATTCACGAGGGTTACATAGCCATATCCCCTTTGAAGATTGACTTCACAGACCCAGGACAAATCAAAGAATTACAGGCACAGTTGTAGTAAGAAAAAGAAGGAACTATAGAACTATCGGAACTATAGGAATCATCGGAATGGGGGAGTCCAACTCCGTAATTCTACGGCCCCAAAACCTGTCATCCTACGGCTTGACCGGGGGATCCATCTTCAACTCTTCTTTCTTCACATTCCCTCTAGTTCTTTAGTTCCGATAGTTCTATAGTTCTTGATTCTTTCCTTCTTGCAACTTTCCTGCTTGCTTATCGTATAATCGTGTCAGGAGGATTCTTATGCGACGTTCTTTTCTTCTAATTCTTTCTTTGGTACTGGGTTCCCTTTCTTCTCTTTTTGCGATTGAGTGTCGCATTGAAGAGGGTGGTGAGGTTATCTACAGCGATCTTTCACGTTTTATGTGTAACCATTTGATGGGGACGGTCATGAACGATCTTGATCTGGAACGAAACCCTAAATATAGGGGCTCAATCGACGAAAGCCGTTTTGTCATCCCTGTGGATCTGTTTACTCAAGAGAAACGAGCGGATGAAAAAAGTCTGGATGAGCTGGCCAGGGAAAGATGTCGCCTGGAAGATGAGGGAAAACCCTATGTCGCAATCATTCCCGTTGTGCTTTGCGATTTTGCCAAAGGTAAAGTTATTGAGAGTGCAACGTCCGCGTCTCCTATTTTAAGAGCGGTTAAGCGAAAACTGCGCACACAAGAGCTGGGCAAGGCTGGTAACGGCCTAGTGGAGTGTCGTCTTGAGGATGAGGGTGAGCTGATCTATGGTGATTTAAGCCGTTTTCTTTGCACTCATCTCGAAGGAACCGCCATGGATGACAAGCTTTTACCCATCAATCATGACTATGATGGCTCCATCTACTCGAGTCGTTTCATAGATAAGCACCCTTTAGCTTTGGTGAATTGTCAAAGAAGAGAGAAAGACGAGATCATCAACGTAAAAATAAGTCGCTTTATGTGTACCAAAAGAGGCGGTATATTCCTGGAGTTTCATAAAATTCCCCAGAAGCTTCTCAAAGAACCAAAGCCCATTGAAAAAGGTCCTTCCTACGAGGGCATCAATTCGAGCAATAACATTATAAACATCCAGTTCTAGGGGCAACAACCTACCCCATGGTGTCATCCTGAACTTGATTCCAATGGCGTTTAGTTAAGCCGTTAAAGGGCATGAATACCCACAGATAACGTCATCCCCCGATCAAGTCGGAGGATGACGCGGTGAGGTTTCCAACCCCCACGCAACCGGTATTGATTGTGGTTTATCACAACCAGGTCCACTAACTTAATGACATTGAGATCGGAGTCTGGAATGACGAGCTTTTGGGGCTTTCATGCCCTATGAGCCTTTCCCCATCACATACTCAAATGACTTCCGCTTTGTACTGAAGATAAAAGCTTGTCGAATTTGATCTTGAAGTCTTGGATGGCGTTACGGATTGTCTCCAGAGCCTGAATCTGTTTTTCAAGATATTGGCGATGGCGTTTAAGGGTTGTGCAACTCTCAAGTGCGCAATGGACTTCTTTGAGGACAGATTGATGTGGCCCGTAGAGCTTCATGACGGAATCGTCCAGATTTGTCAATGCCTCGGTCATTTCCTCATTGGTACAGATCATCCGACGGGCCAGGCCCTTGCAGATATGAATAATAATTCTGGGATGTTCTTTGGCTATAGACTCCAGATCATTAAATGAAAGGATCATGACTCTTGATGTGGTCAGGGCTTTTAGGCTGTGGCCGCGTTTTTTAGGATTTTGTTGACTCATGCTTTGAGGACTAAGGGCGTGAACCGCTCCCAGGGTGTCTCCCGGCTCTTTAAATTGCAATAAAAGTTCATCGTCTTCAAAAACGCCCATCCTGCCCGAATGCAGGACATAAATATGATTCGCCTCATCGCCTGCCTCACAAAGGAATGCTCCTCGTGACAACTCCTGCATGTATTGTTTCAAAAACAGGTCTTCTCCGCTGATATCCATCATATGTTGGTTTTTACATTCATTCCTGGGAACGAAAGGCACGGAATTTTGAAACTGATAGGATTTTCGATAAAGGGGAGAGTCCTCCAGAATATCTTTCAATGCGATCAACCCCAGTTCGGATGAATTCTCAGTTCGTTGGATGAGTTCTTCAATGATGGTAGTGAAGCGTGGTGGATAATGTGACAGCATTTCATGGCATTGTTTTGAAAGCTGTTTGTACGCCGTAATACTTTCAATACCCTTCCCCATCCTCTGAGCAAGGCCTGTGGCGATATTTAAGCCGAGTTTGGGCTGGTGCATTAGAGTGTTTTGAAGTTCGTCTCCCGAGGCTGGAATAATGGTTAGAACAGTATTTTTGAGGGCTCTAATGCTGGTAGTGCGCCTTTTGAAGAGTAGGGGTCCCATTTCTCCGATGACCGTGAGTGGGCGTGATAGGTTGGCTACCGTCATACCTTCCATTTCAACCGCCTGGACTGTTTTTTCAAGGTTTCCATCTTCGGGCAGAAACTGATCGCCCGTAAAGATGACCTCCAACTCTCCCCGTAGCAGTAGGTAGATTTTTGAGGACATTTCCCCCTGGAGTAAGATGAACTCGCCTTGTTGTAGAACACGATGCTCCAGATTCCCTATCTTGTTTTGTAGAGCCTTGCGCGCAAGTGAGCGTAGGCCAGGGTTTTCCTCAGTTAGAATAAAATTAATTTTTGAATTTTGGATTTGAGAAATACGTTTTTGCGTAAGGACCAGGCCTTTTTCAAGCTCCTCATTTTCGGGCAGATTTAGGCCCTCGGAGAGAACCATTCCTTCCTGGAGTTCAATAGGTTGTAGTTTTCCCATTCGAAAATCATACCCGCTTTCCACTTTGTTTACCACTTCACAAATTTCTGAGGTTCTGGTATCACTGTGGGCTTACACTTTAACCTGAGAAATGCATATGTCCAATCCACAACTGAAGAAAATCTTTGATGACTATTGGGAGACCAAGCTGCGGCGCTCCCCAAGCTTGGCGACGTTTACTGGCGATTATCGCTTCAACGATCAACTGGAAAAATTTACAGTTGCGACCTTTGAGCAGGGGATGCGTTGGCTGCGCTCTGTAGAGAGAGAGCTTAAAGCAGTGCCTGAGAAAGGATTGTCGGTTCAGGATCGTATTTCGCGCTCCATGTTGCTTGAAGATATCTCGCTCTCCAAGGACTTTCATAAAATCCCCACGCATTATCTTTGTATAGACCAGATGAGTGGTCCCCATTTGGGCTTTCTAAATATCGCTCGCGTACATCCATTTACAACTTTGAAAGATTACCAGGATTACGCCTCGCGTCTCCAGGCGCACGCAGCCCAGATCGGGCATTGCATGGGTCACCTGCGCCGAGGCCTTGCAAAAGGCTGGACCCTGCCGCGCCAAATTATTGCTCAGGTTATCTCCCAGCTTAGAGACCTGACCCATCCTAGTGCGCGAGATACTCGTCATTTTCAGATGGCTAAGAAAGGTCTGCAAAATCTCTCGAAAACAGATCAAGATCGGGCGGGCAAACTGATGGAAGCCGCCATCGCTAAAAAAGTGTTGCCAGCATTGTCCAAGCTCGCTGATTTCTTGGAGAAGGACTACCTTCCCCGAGCCCGTCAAACCGTTGGGCTTTGCGATCTGCCTCAAGAGAATGGTCAGGACCTCTATCGGCTCTATGTTCAAAGTCACACTGGAATGCGTGAGGCTCCTCGTGAGATTCATGAGTTGGGACTATGTGAAGTGGATCGAATCCACAATGAATTGTCCGAAATTCAGGCGGTTATTGGGTTCAAGGGGAGCCTGGGAGAGTTTTTCAATTTCATGCGAGAGGATCAGTCCCGTCATTATGCCACCCGTGAAGAGATTGTCATAGATCATCGCTCATTGTTGTCTGAGATGGAGAAAAAGCTTCCCCAGTATTTTTCTCACCTACCCAAGAATCCTTATGAAGTGACGCCCATGCCTGAATATCAGGAACGTGAGGCTCCTGATGCTTATTATATGCCAGGCGATTCCAAGGTTGGCCGAGCAGGGACCTATTTTGTCAACACCTATGAGCCCCCCACTCGAGCGCGCTATAACGCCGAGGCCCTGGCCTATCACGAGGCGGTTCCCGGCCATCATTTACAAATTTCCGTAGCTCAAGAATTAAAGCATCTACCCGAGTTTCGAAAACGAGCCGGTGAGACGGCTTATGTAGAAGGTTGGGCGCTCTACACTGAGAAATTAGCCCAGGAAATGGGCTTTTATCAGGACCCGGCATCTAAATTTGGGCGGCTGACCTTTGAAGTTTGGCGCGCCTGTCGACTGGTGGTAGACACGGGTATTCACGCCCTGGGCTGGAGCCGTGATCAGGCCATTGAATATTTCGTGGAAAACAGCGGTCTTTCCAGGGCTAATATCGAGGTAGAGGTGGATCGGTATATTGTCATGCCCGGCCAGGCTTTGTCCTATAAAATTGGTGAAATCTTTATTATGGATCTGCGTAGGAAGGTTCGCGAGAAAGAAAAAGAGAAATTCGACATCCGTAAATTTCACGACAATCTTCTGCGCAATGGTGCTCTACCCCTACCGGTCCTGGGCTCTTTAATGCTCGATGGCTAGGCTCCTGTGTTAGAATTATTCAGGGAGGGTCAAATGGAGCAGGAAAAACAAAAGCTTAACAATCACTGGAAGCATGGGTCGGCTAACTTCAAGCTTCCCCCGCTCCCCGAAGGGTTTTTGACCCTCGGTGTCAAAACCTTGAGAGCTACACTGGACCCCGAAATAGGTCAAGAGGTTATTCTATTAATCATCGAGGAGCCTGCGCGTGCTCGGGCTTATAAACGGGTCAACCAATTTCAATTTATGGTGAGCAGTGGGACAGGGCAAACCCCCCACGGGCTCCTGATCTGGACTTTGACCACATTTACGGATTCAACTTCAGATGAACTTTTAAGTCGCCAGAGTCTTTACAACCCCAGTGACGCTTCCCAGGTTGAGTTGCTTGAGGGACTCCAAAACCAAGAGTTTTGGCATGTTTTGGTGACGAGTGAGGAGGGTGAAGTTCATGGCACCTACGAACTCCCGAATCAATTTGATTTGGCGACTCCCTTGAAATGGACTTGCGAGGGCTCATCACCTCAGGCTAAAATTTCTGCGCAGGATTTTTTAAAAGCCGTGGAGGAGTTTGATTCTAGGTACGCTGTGGAACTGGACGAAAACGGCTTGCCCGCTATGTGTGAAAAAAGGGCCTAGTCCGCTTCTTGACATCCTTTCCAAAATAAGGCAGATTATAGTTGCGATACCCCAAGTGTGTGGTGCTGGTATTTCTTTGCCCGTTTTTGTGCGTTAATGATTGTGCAGGCAGGTCCATGGATGGAACTGGCGACGGCAGACAGGGGGGCAAACAGGCTCTGAGACAAGTCGAGCTGAGAAGCAAAGAGCCCGCCAGGAAGGAAAGCAACCACAATCAACTCCACCAAACGGTGGAGGATCCAGTCCAGGCCTAGGTACAACGCCAAGTCCCAATCCTGGCACTGGCCCGGTGATCACTCTTCCCGGTGAACCTGATGGGCCCTCGATTCAGGACCCAGGGGGTGCAACCCGGGGCTGAATTACAGACCCCTGTAGCTGAAAACCCGAGGATGCCGAAACTGAGGAAGAATACGACCCCATCCTATGGCTTGACCAGATGCACAAAATGTATTCTCCCATTAACTCTCTTATCTCTTCAACCTTTCGTGTTTTTCGTGCCTTTGGTGGTTAAATCTTTTCTCTTTTCCCTGTAAACTGGGTTTGTGGCGCAGCAGAAGTCTTTATTTCAAGCCCTGGGACAGCGGAAAATTCCCCTGGCCGAGGATCTAAAACCCGAAAATCTATCGGCCTATGTGGGGCAGGAGCATCTCTTTTCTGATTCTGGAGTCCTCAAGGATCTTCTCAATCAAAAGCGGCTTCCATCGCTCATACTCTGGGGTCCACCGGGATGCGGTAAGACCAGTTTGGCACGCCTTTTGGCAGATGCTTTAAATCTTCCAAGAAAGGAGATTTCAGCCACTTCCTTTTCTTCCAAAGAATTAAAAAAATTGGGAGAAGAAGCCAGAAGCATGTTTCAGGCCATGGGAAAGCGGACCTTTGTCTTTGTCGATGAAGTTCATCGTTTGAATAAGGGTCAGCAAGATACACTTCTTCCCTTTCTTGAGGATGGCTCCTTTCTTTTTCTGGGAGCAACAACAGAGAACCCTTCCTTTGAAATCAATGCGGCTTTACTTTCAAGAGTCCATTTATTGGTATTGACCAAGCATGACAGAGATTCCTTGAAGAAGATCTATAAGGGGGGGAGGCAACGAGGAAAAATCAATCTGGAGCTTGAGGAGGCCGCATTGGAGGCTTTGGCATTGCGATCGGATGGAGACGCCCGCTTTTTTTTAAATCAGATTGAGCTTTTGGAAGAGGGTTCCTTGGGATCGACGGCGATGTCAGTGGAAAGTCTTGAGTCTCTGCTCCCGGTAAAACTGCATTTTCATGATAAGGATCGCGATCAGCACTATGATTTGATTTCGGCCTTTCATAAAGCTCTGCGGGCTTCAGATACCCAGGCCTCACTCTATTTTCTCGAAAGAATGCTCCAGGCTGGCGAAGACCGTCGCTTTATTCTAAGAAGAATGATTCGTTTCGCATCTGAAGACATCGGGTTAGCGGCCCCACAGGCACTGGTGCAATCTCTAAGCGCTCAACAGGCTTTTGACTTCATTGGAATTCCTGAAGGGGACTTATGGCTGTATCAGGCAGTCGCTTATCTGGCCACGGCCCCTAAATCAAACTCGATTTACACGGCCCAGAAAAAGGCCTCGGCTACGGTGCGCGAAACAGGTCAGCTCAGCGTTCCCATGCATCTAAGGAATCCGGTGACAAAGCTCATGAAATCTCAGGGCTATGGTAAGGGATATCAGTACGACCATGATGCCCCTTTTCATATTTCTGGACAAAACTGTCTTCCACGGGAAATATCCGAAGTCGTATTTTTCAAGCCCGGAAATCTGGGCTTTGAAAAAGACCTGAAAAAACGCATGGAATTCATAGAAGCAAGAAGGGGTAAGAAGAAGGAATCAGAGGGAGATTAGGAGAAGGCACTAGAAGAACTATCGGAACTAGAGGAATCATCGGAATGGGGAAAGAGAATAGGGAATTAAAGAAAAGAGGAAGATGGATCCCCCGATCAAGTCGGAGAATGACGTTATCTGTGGGCATT
>CAZRLV010000127.1:0-9301 GCA_964600955.1 uncultured bacterium | reverse complement strand
GTTTTTCAGGGGGTGAGGCGATTATCCAGGCAGCCAAACAAATTCTGCTAGGAGAATCCGATCTGGTTTTAGCCGGGGGCTATGAAAGCACCAGCCAATCCCCCACTTTGCAGTTTGGGTCTGCCTTCGGATACGGATATATGGAAGGCCCCAAGACCTATGCTCTATTTAAGGATGGGCTCAACGATACATTTACCGGAGTGGATATGATGGGGACCGCTGAAAATCTGGCTAGCCGCTATGAAATTACGCGCCAGGAAGCCGATGAATTTGCCCTGAGTTCACAGGAGAAAGCGGCAGCCGCCAAAGATAGCGGGGCATTGGCACGCGAAATCACAACCGTGTCGCTCCCAACACGTAAGGGTCCGCGTGAGATTCTCGAGGATGATCTTCCCAGGCCGCAGACCACGCTATCCACACTGGGGCGACTGCCTGCAGTTAAGCCAGGTGGTGTACAGACGGCTGGGAATTCCAGTGGAATTGTGGATGGAGCAGCAGCAGTTATTTTGGCCACTGAAGAAAAGGCTCGCGAGCTAGGAATCGAACCCGTAGGAGAATTGCTTTCCTGGGCTACATCGGGAGTAGACCCGTATTACATGGGAATTGGCCCGGTACCTGCAAGCCGCATCGCTTTGGCTCGCGCAGACCTGAAAACAAGTGATGTGGACCAATTTGAGATTAACGAAGCCTTTGCGGCCCAGTATCTGGCGGTTGAGCGAGAACTTGAACTTGATCGATCCAAAGTCAATCTTAACGGCGGGGCGATAGCTCTGGGGCATCCGCTAGGAGCCACGGGAGCGCGCATGGTTGTGGCTCTTCTAAGCCTGGGAGGAGTGGGGCTGGCCTCGGCTTGTATCGGAGGCGGACAGGGTGGCGCCATCATGGTCAAGGGATTCAAAAGCTAGGAGATGTATGATGTCAATCAAGAAAGATAAAAACGAAATTGAAGTGCTAATTGTAGGTGCTGGAACTATGGGAGCCAGCCTGGCACAGGCGTATGCCCAAAGTGGATTTCAGACGGGACTCTTGGACCTAAGTGATAATATTTTAAGCGAAGCCAAGAGCAAAATCGACCGAGAGCTTCAGGGAGCCGTTAAGTCCAGAATCTTCAGTCCAAACCAGGCTCAGGAGATCAAGGATCGGGTTTTGATGTCAACCGACTACGAAGATCTCTGTCCTTCACCACAGCTAAATCTTGTCATTGAAACTGCTACTGAAAACATTGAAATCAAGAAGAAAATCTTTGCCAAACTGGATGAACTATGTCCAAAACATACGGTCTTGGCCTCCAACTCATCCTCTTTGGATGTCAATATCCTGGCGGGGGCTACGCGGCGCCCCGACAAGGTCGTGTGGATGCATTATTTTTACTTGCCCCACAAGAACCGGGCCGGAGAATACGCCCCCACAGATACCGCCTCCAAGGAGAGTCTGGCGGTGGCTGCTCGATATATGAAACTGGCTGGCAAAGTTGCCACCCCCATCCTTAATTCTCGTAAGGGCGGGGCTGCGGATATTATTTTTGTAGCACTATTGCTTGAAGCTGCTCGAATGCACCAGGAAGGTTTGTCTGTAGCTGCCATTGAGGCTGGAGGCAGAGCTGCCTTTGATATGCCCATTGGTTTTCTGGGACTTATGGATTCCACCGGGATTCCTATTGGTTACTACACCATGTGCTCTTTTAGCGACGCCTCCAACCCGGACGATCTCCAGCTTCAGGTTTATCAGGATTTCTTCAAACCCCCGGTAAATTACAAAAACCTCCTGGATCGATTTTTGGAGGCAGAGGATTCAAGCCAGGTGCGATGGATTGAAAAAGGCGCCCTCGATGAGAGTACGGACCCAACGCTGGTCGCTCGAATCAAGGATCGATTCCAGGCTGTGGGCTTTATGACCTCGGCAGAAGTTGTAGATAACGGGGTGATTGATTTGAAAGAACTCGACCCCCTTTGTGAGAACGCTTTTCTCTGGAAACGCGGTCCCTTTACCCTGATGAATTCCATGGGGCTTTCTGAAGTTCGGCGTATCATCCAGGCACGATTTGATTTGGCAAAGCAACAGGGAATTCACTTCCCCATGCCCAGAAATCTGACGACCAGGATGGAAACCTGTGAGGCCTGGCCGCTTGATCAAAGTTCCGTCAAATTTGAAACAGAGCAATCAGGGCGTGTGGCGCGTATCACACTCTCAAATCCTAAAAATGCCAATGCCCTGGACACCGAGGTTTTCAAAGACCTGGAGGCCGCTTTTAAGCGCGCCGATCAAGACGAGAAAATTGAGGTCGTACTTTTTGATACCGCACCTATCAAAACCTTTATCGCCGGAGCCAATGTGTCGGTTTTTGTGGACAGAATTCAAAAAGGAGAAGTGGATAAAATCGTATCCGACACCGCTCTTTGGCAAAAGATTCTCTTCAACACCATCACCGGTAAAAAGGCGGGTGGAACAAAGCCCCGCATTGCTATTGTGGATGGGAACACTCTGGGAGGCGGAGTCGAAGTGGCATTGGCTTTTGCGGCGGATCCGAAGTCTCTGGTTTTGGTGACCGAGCGAACCATCTTCACTCTCCCTGAGACTCGGCTTGGAATTTATCCGGGAATGCGCGGCTCCTGTCTGCTACCGCAACTGATCGCCAAGGCTACCGACGATGATGAATTAGCCACTGCTCTCTCAAGATATTATATTCTGGCGGGAGGTTCTCCGACTTCCTCCCCCAGAATGATCAAACACCTGGGCCTGGCCGATTGCATTGTTCCCACCCACCGACGAGACGACGTAGCAGCCTGTATTGCCTCCTGGATTATGGAACATGAAGCTAGAATTCCTGGAAGCGCAGAGCTCTCAAAGATGGAGTTTGAGAGCTGTGGTGAGGGTCTAAGTCTCGATGAACGCGAAGAGATGCGCTGGATGAAAGATCTTTTCTCCAAGGCACATTTTCTTCCCTGGCTTTATGCCGTGGGTTTGGGGTGGGTCGACCCCGGTATGAGTGGTGAGCAATTGAGTTTTGTCAAACGCATCGCTCGGCGGGTTGCGGCTAACTCTCCCCATGCTGTGTCCTTATCGAACGAACTCATCGGTCTGGCCATACGTGATTTTCGTGAGGGCAAAAGTTTGCAGGAGACAGCGGATTTTGAACTGAAAAACTATCTCCATCGAGTTTTTGAACACCCAGATGGTTTAGAGGGTTTAAGTGCGCTACTTGAGAGAAGAAGAGCGAGTTTTTTGGTGTGAAGAGAGGAAGGACTAGAAGAAGGAACTAGAGAACTATCGGAACGCAGACAGGCAACCCATCGTCATCCTTACCCCCACAACCGTCATCCTGAACTTGATTCAGGATCCAGGGGTTTAGCCACAGATGGCTATTTAGGCAGGAAGATGGATACTGAAACGAGTTCAGCATGACGATATTTGAGGGCACTTATGCCCATCTATGGCTTAGCTTAATAACATTGGGATCGGGGTTTGGAATGACGGGGATGGGATGGAGTTCGGGTTAACTAGATGGAAACATTGTTCTTAGCGCCTGAATTCTTGATTTGAATCGAGGTTACTATGCAAAAGATCCAATCTACTGCGATTTTGAAGCGGATTTTGCGGGAGTATTTTCAATCCTTTTTTCCACAGGAGGGTCCGGCTCCCAAGGTGGCCTGGTGTACCTCTGTCGGACCGGCTGAGATTTTGGTCAGCCTTGGCTTTCAGGTCTATTATCCTGAGAATCATGGTGCCTTGCTAGGAGCTACGCGGCAAAGCAATCGCTATATTCAGGGAGCGCATTCCAAGGGCTACTCGCCAGATATCTGCTCCTATTTAACATCAGATGTGGGGGCTTTTATGCTGGGTCAGACCCCTTTGACCCAGGCTTACGGCATTCCCTCGGTCCCAAAGCCTGATGTTTTGATCTATAACACGAATCAATGCCGTGAGGTGCAGGACTGGTTTAGCTTCTATGCCAGGGAATTTGATGTCCCGGCGCTTGGGATTTTCTCACCCTGGAAGGTAGATCAGGTTAGTCAGGATCAGGTTAATTGCGTAAGAGATCAATTTGAATCCCTGATTGAGTCACTGGCCCCCATCAGCCCCCTGTCCTTTGACCCGGATCGATTGAAACAGGTGTTGGCACTGTCTGCACGCTCCTCGGAACTCTGGGGAGAATTTCTCTGTAAAGCCAAGGCGACCCCGGCCCCAGCCAGCTTTTTTGATGGATGTATTCACATGGCGCCTGCGGTGGTCCTGCGCGGTCTTGAGTCGGCCGTTAGCTATTACAAGGAGCTCAACCTCGAAATGGATCAGCGTCTTGAAAGCGGAGTTTCAGCCGTGAAAAACGAGGGACTGCGACTCTATTGGGAGGGCATGCCCATCTGGGGAAAGCTAAGATATTTTTCCGAGTTATTTGATGGATTGAATGCCTGTGTCGTGGCTTCTACCTATTGCAACTCCTGGATCTTTGAGGCTTTCGATATCAAGGACCCCTTAGAGAGTATGGCACGCGCTTATACCGAGATTTTCATCAACCGCTCTGAAGCCGCCAAGGAAGAAACTCTCGAAGAAATGAGCCGCGAATATGAAGTGGATGGAATCATTTACCACGACGCGCGTACCTGTCCCTATAACTCAAACTCGCGTTTTGGCCTGCCTCAACGACTTTGCGAAAAATCCAAAATCCCGTTTCTGGTCATCAACGGAGACCTCAATGATTTACGGTGCTTTTCGGAGGAGCAAACATCCACATCCGTAGAGGCTTTTGTGGATCAATTATTGGATGGGAAGAAGGAACTATAGAACTATCGGAACTATAGAACTAGAAGAATGAGAAAGAAAAGAAAAGGCGAAGATGGATCCCCTGGTCAAGCCAGAGGATGACAGTTTGGGGAAGGAACTAGAAGAACTATCGGAATCATCGGAATGGAGAAAGACCACCGTTCGTCATCCTGAACTTGATTCAGGATCCAGGGGTTTAGGCACGTGGGATGTTAGGAAATAGAAGATGGATTCCAGTTCGGAGTCTGGAATGACGGGGATAGAAGATAGTGTGAATCGAGTTCAGCATGACGATATTTTGTGGCTCATGCACTTCTGGCTTAATTAGATGCCATAGCGGTCGAGCGGGAGGATGACAGAGGATGACAATTAGTTTGCGGAGATGAAATATTTTATATGTTTGTAGCGGGTATTGATTTAGGTTCTTCTTTTACCAAGGCGGTGGTTCTTGATACTCAGGGGAAGCTGCTGTCCTCCCATTGCCAGCGTACAGGAACCAGTTTTGAGAAGGCGGGGGGGATTTCTTTGGATTCCTGCTTAAAATCGGCTGCCAAATCCAGAGAAGATCTCGGGTTCATTGTCTCTACAGGAGTTGGGCGTAAAAACTGTGAATTTTCGCAGTTAAAAAAATCAGAGATCAGTTGTCTGGCACGTGGGGGTTGGCATTTATCCAAGGATTGTACCACGGTGGTGGATATTGGAAGTCAGGACAATAAAGTGGTTTTTCTGACCCCGCATGGCAAGGTGGATCACTTTCAAATGAACCGCAAATGTGCAGCCGGGACGGGAGCCTTTATCGAAGAGATTTCCATGCATCTTGATATGGACCTGCATTCTATGAATTCCCTGGCGGGATCCACCCAGGAATCTGTGGAGATCGGCAGTTACTGCACTGTGTTCGCGAGTACTGAAATCATCCATCATATTCGCGGCGGTGAGAAGGTTGAGGAAATTGTACGCGGCGTTTATGCCTCAGTCGTTAAAAGGATATTGGAGATGGGAGTTCTGGATGGCGGGATTCTTCTCTGCGGTGGACTCGTAGAAAAAAACCCGGTTTTAGTTGAGTTGTTCAAGGAAAAGCTGGGATCTACAGTCGTGGTCCCTGAGACCCCTCAATTCGCGGGTGCGATCGGAGCAGCCATTTACGGCCTGGACAGACTGGGAGCCAAAGAGATATGAAACATAAATTTTCTAAAATAAAGCTCGAATTTTTTGAACCTAATATAGGCATCATGCTCAAGGAGCGCCGGGATCGATTTGGAACTAAGGTAGCCTGTCAGGAGCGCGTTAGCGGGTCTGGAGCCCTACCGCAGTTTTCAAAAACCAGTTGGGAGGAACTATACAGCGAGATTGCCAGCCTGGGCAGCTCTCTCATTGCCAAAGGCACGAGGAAGGGCGATAAACTGGCCGTGCTTTCAAGAAATTGCAAAGAGATGCTGGTGTTTGAGTTGGCCTGCATGAGTATCGGTGCAGTTAGCGTTCCCATTTTTTCAGAATACCCGGCGGCTCAGGTCAATTATATTTTGGGGCATTCAGATGCCCGGTTTCTGGCGGTTTCTGATCTCGATCATCTCTATACTGTTCTAAAAACCAAGGCATGCAAAAGGCTTGAAAAGGTTTTTTTGATGCACGACAACCCCCATTCCTGTGCTTTGGATCTTTATCCTTTCTCGGAATTACTCCAGGTTGATCCTGAGGTTCAAGCTGAGGGGTTTTCTGAATTTCACGCAAGAGTGGAAAGAGTCGCTCAGAAAGATCCCTGTGTGATCATGTATACCTCGGGAACCACAGGAAAGCCCAAGGGAGTCATTCTATCCCATGGCAATATTCTCTCTCAGCAAAAAGCCCTGGATCAACTCTGGCAACTGGGTCCCTCGGACCGCTTTCTTTCCTATCTGCCCTGGCATCATAGCTTCGGTGGGCTTTTTGAGCGATTTCGTGCCTTGTATTCCGGGGCGGTTTTTACTTTGGATGATAGTTATGGAAAAGACCTCGATCGGCTGATTGATAATTTCAAGGCCATCAAGCCAACGGTGTATTTCAGCGCCCCCAGGGTCTACCAGGCTCTGGTCACCGAAGCCAGACATAGCTCTGAGGTGGAGGCTCAGTTAATCCACGAGGATCTCAAATTTGTCTTTACCGCCGCGGCTCCCCTGCCTGCCGATGTAGCTCAGTATTTCAAAGAAAAGTCCATCCCCGTAGTTGAGGGTTGGGGTCTGACCGAGACATCCCCCTGCTGTACCCTCACCTCTCTCGATCTTGAGCGCTCCAGTGGAGTTGTGGGGTTTCCCATGCCGGGCATTGAAATCCGTATTTCCCCATCGGATGAGATTTTGGTCAGGGGGCCAAATATCATGCTGGGGTATCATAAGGACGCAGATAAAACCGCAGAGAAGGTCGATGAAAAAGGTTGGCTACATACAGGAGACCTCGGTGAACTGGCTCCCTCGGGGCTGGCTCTAAAGGGACGAAAAGATGGGGTATTCAAGCTCAGTAACGGAGAAAAAGTCTCCTCACATTTGCTTGAGACGGAGCTTGTGAACAGCAGCGAGTATATTGATAGTGCTGTAGCCGTTGGGCGCGGCCAAAATCAGGTTACAGCCCTGATTTTTCCAAACTTTAAGAATTTGGGCCAATGGGCCAGGCACCAGGGAATTCATGACACAGAAATTGAATCTCTTCTAAAATCCAATCTTGTGCGCCAGCTCTTTGCAGATGAGATCGAAGAGGTTAATTCAAAACTGAGTGAAAAATACGCAAGAGTACGAGCCGCCGCCGTGATCGGTCGACCATTGAGCCTTGAGAAAGCAGAGTTGACCCCATCGTTGAAGGTGGTGCGAGTGCAGGTGCAGGAACATTTCGCGCCCACGATCCGGGGGCTCTATGATGCGCTTAAACATCGACAGGGAAAAAGCGGTAGTTCAGAGGGTCGCTATCTAAGTCCGCAAACCCTGCTTCTGCCTTCTGATTTTCCACAGCCCATGGAGATTTCCCCAGAACCCGAGCCCTCGTCCAAAATTGAGTCTGGACCCACTGAGATCCTCTATGAGCGCAATATCAACTCCGTCGTGGAACGTCTTGATGATCGAAGCATACGAGCCGAGGCCTCGCTAGTGGATCTCAATCACGGAATGCGGGTCTGTCTCACCATTGATCTAAAAACGGAGATCATCCAATCCGCCTCGGCACGAATTCTCAAAGCCCCCTTTCAGATCTGTTCTCAAACAACAGAGCGGGTCCGGGAACTTGAGGGCTTGCGTCTAAGCAGGGGCATCAATCGCAAACTTCTTGAAGTCCTTGGCTGTGCTGAAGGCTGCACACATTTATATGAGTTGGCACTCAATGCCGTGCGCCTCGCATATAACGTGAAAATGGGAATGGAGTTTGACTGGGAGGAATGGGTTTCGCGCACGGTCAGTGAAGATGAGTTTATAGAAGCGGCTATGCCCCATCTTAAAAACAGTTGTCTGCCCTTTGCTGGATACGAAAGGACGGATGAGAAGTGTTAGCCGAGCATTGCCTGGGTTCACCCCCTGGGCTCCTTTTGCTGGCCGGAGGGAAATCCTCGAGAATGGGAATCCCAAAGGGGTTGTTGAATTGGCAAGGGCAAAGTCTCATCCAAGCTCATTGTCAGCGCTTCCTTGAGGTTGGAGGAACTTTCATCCTGGTGGTTTTAGGCTATGATGCAAAGCAAACCATGGATCGATTGAAGCGCCTGGACCAAGACGTTTCCGAGTCTGGGGTTCCCGTGAATTACTGCATCAATCCCCATCCTGATCGTGGACAGTTTTCTTCACTCATGCATGGTGTGACAGTTTTAAAAAATAGAGGTGAAACATCGCCAATTTTCGTGCAGCCCGTAGATATGCCTCCTGCCAACCCTGGCGTTTTTCTAGCCTTGGCCAAAAGCCTGGGTCCTGATAGCAAGGTCAGCCTTCCGGTCTACCGGGATCAATCGGGACACCCGGTTTTACTCTCGTTCGGTTTCCAAAAAATCCTTCTGGCTTTGACTTCACCAAGGCAACATCGTCTGGACCATGAGATTCGCCGCCTGGAAGAAGACGCCGTATCTCGCGTAGCCGTGGACGATGAGAACATTCATCTCAACTATAATTATCCGGCGGATTTCCCAAGAACGGAGGTATGCAGATGAGCTTCACGGTCTTGAGTCTTGAACAGGCTCTTACCCTGCCATACGCTACGCAGCGCTTCGTGCACCTTGGTTGGCGTGTGATTCGTCTGGAGTCACCTTTCGCACCCCCTACGGAGCGTATTCTGAATTTTCTTCGTAATAGGGTAAATATGGGAGGCCGAGGATTTGTGTCCCTTCGGCAAGCGCGGGTACTTTTTGTCCGATTAGCCTAAACCCTATGGAATCCCAGGCTTAAAGCCGAATTTGCAGCTTGACTTCAACCATACAAAATTTTGTCTACCTGGATGTGGCGTCCAGAATTTTGTCATGGTATTTCCGCACAGGCATGACCTTCCACCCGAGTTTGGGACATGTAGGCCTATTTTCAGTTTAGAAAAAATCAGATTCCTT
>CAZRLV010000126.1:0-9390 GCA_964600955.1 uncultured bacterium | reverse complement strand
GCAATCGAGCTTATTAGGACGAAAAAACGCTAGCAGTCAGAATTGAATGGCCCTGCACCTGTGGCCAGATCTTGGCCTGTGCCATCGATGGCCTTCTGTATGCCATTCAATTGCCTCTGCAATCCACTACGGTCATTTTGCTCTTTATCACGCTGGTCCTGTAGAAGAAAAATCTTATCAAAGAAGCTCTCTTTCTCGTCTGCTGTGGCATTTTGGAGCTTGGCTTCATAATCTGTAATACGCTGGTCCAGTGTCCCTATATATGCTGTCTTATCTGAAATTTGTCCTGTTAATTTCTCAGATTTCTCCCTGAGTTTGTTGATAGCATCTATTGCTGCCTGACGGGATAAACAATCTTCACCTACACGATAGGCGGTTTGCTTATACCCCTCCCCCTCACATTCTTCTGCGCCTTCGAGCAGTTTTGCACCTCCATTGGCCCCTCTTATATCCTCATCACTAAACCAATCCCCCGGGGCCTCTTTATAGGTTGTATTCCCCTCTTCGTCTGTAACAGGATTCCCCTCTTCGTCTGTAACAGGATATCGCCAGACCTTCTTTTCCTTGTCATACTCGCAATCACCTGAATTTTGGCAATGGGCTAAAAAATCCTTGGTGGCAGCCTTATCGCGCTCTTTTCCTATTTTTTCCATTTGGCTTCCGGCGGTGTTCATGAGTTGACCCACGGCACCGAGCATTTTATTAGTCATGGCGTTCTCAGCGGCCATGGCTTTTTGGGCTTTTTGGTTTTGAATTTGCGCCCTTTTGGCGGCCATACCCATATTAAATTTGAACTGATGACCTCTTTGTTGCCAATAACCCGGTCTGGCGTAAGGGTCTAAAATGGGGTAGCCACGATTTGGGGCAACTGCATTACTTGGAGGGGCTGAGTAAAGCCCCTGGCGGCTGGCCGCTCCTGTGGCCTGATTCTCTTGTCCCTGAACCTTTCCGAGTTCAGCATCAAGATCTTTTTGCTTTTTGTCAGATTCTTTCTTAACGTCCTTCGCTTGCTCGGCGGTCTTTAGGGTATTGGCAACACTAGTCAAACCAGCTCCCAACTCAGACGCACTAATCCCCGAAGCCCAGGAACCCGGATGAAAAACTAATAAACAAAGTAGTAAACTTCGCATAACAACCCTCCGATTCAGCGCAAACTACGAGAAAACCTAAACTTCCCCATTTCAATTAAGCATAAGACACTTGCGAAAACTGTCAAGGGGTTTCACTCTCAAAATAGGGCAGTTTTTCCTAGCTTGCCCCCTTTCGCTCTAGTCACTCTTCGGTAGAAACTTGCTAAGTGATTGAATCATCCAGGTCAGATTGCAGGAGACCCTATTTTTATCCGAAGCAATTTGGCGAGTTCTTGAAATCAAGAATTGATGAGAAGCACCAACGAATTCACTCGCTCGCTGAAGCTTCCTCAGGTCGCCGGGTCCTGGAGAGGCGCTAAGCTTCACTTCAATAGCCCATTTTTGGGAACCAAAATCAAGGACCAAGTCAATTTCAACTCCATCGCTGGTACGAAAGTACCAGGGCTGAAAATCTGCGCCCATCCCAGCTAACGCACCCAGAATCTGCTCGATGACATACCCTTCAAAGCTGGCACCCACCCAAGGTTGAGACAATAAACTGTTAACATCAGGCACATTTAACAGTGAGTGAAGTAATCCGCTGTCGCGCCAGTAGACTTTGGGACTTTTCACCAGTCTTTTTTTCAAATTCGCCTGGTAGGGTCGTAAGGTGCGAATCAAATAAGCCCCTTCGAGATAACCCAGATAAGTATTGACTGTATGATAGGACAGCCCCAGGCTCTTGGCTATTTGCGAACTATTCCATATTTGCCCATGCACGGCTCCAATCATTCTCAAGAGTCTCTCGGTCAACTGCGGTTTTGCAGGCAAGCCCCAATTAGGTAGGTCGCGTTGAACTAGCAAAGCCAGATAGTCCTTTTGCCATTGGGGAAACCTATCAAAATCAAGCACCCCACCTTCTGGGTAGCCCCCACATAACCAATGTAAATCCGAGTCAACCTGCATCTCCGACTCAATCTCGCAGACCAAAAATGGGGTGAGATCAACCAGAGAGAGGCGTCCCGTCAGAGATTCAGCAACCTGCCTAGATAATGTCGGTGAAACGGAGCCAACAATTAAAAATCGTCCTGTTCGCTTGCGAGCCTGGTCTATAGCCCCTCGCAATCTAGCGAAAACCTCGGGCCAAAATTGAGCTTCATCCAAAATTATCAACTGATCCCCAGCAACGATTCGAGCCCATTCAAGGTCCAGCCTCAATCGCTCTGAGTCTTGCTCAAGGTCATAGTAAAGCCCCCCGAGAGACTGTGCTAAAGTCGTTTTTCCACATTGACGAGGCCCGAGAAGCGTCACGGCAGGATATAAACTTAAGCGTCTATGAACCAACTCAGTAAATACTCTTTGAATCATACTTGTATTATAGAAATTAATTTCTAATTTGCAAACCCACTATGAATCATATGTATCTTAGATAAGTAGATAAGGGGACAGTCCACTAATCACAGACCATTGATTCGGACGAGGCATGCCTGACCCGATGTCGTAGCGTAGTGGAGGGGGCCTGAATGGCGCGAAAAGCGAAGCGGCGACACCAAAAAAAAGGGATAGGACGGAAAAATTTCTGAATGGTATAATTGAAACCATGCAGGCTAGATACATCAACCCCTTTACAGACTTTGGGTTCAAGCGTCTTTTTGGCTCAGAGCCCAATAAAGATCTACTCATTGATTTTCTCAATGAACTCTTGCGCCAAGATCAGGAGAAAATCCGGGATCTGACCTATCTAAAACCGGAGCACCTGGGGGCCGGAATTACCGACCGCAATGCCATTTTTGATCTTTATTGTGAAACGCTATCGGGCGAGAAATTCATCGTGGAACTTCAAAAATCCAGACAGGATTTTTTCAAGGATCGATCCGTATTCTATTCCACCTTTCCCATTCAGGAACAAGCCAAAAAGGGGGACTGGAATTTCGAACTCAAGGCTGTGTATACCGTAGGGATTTTAGGGTTTTGCTTTGCCGAACATCAGAACGACAAGAATTTTTTCCATCATGAGGTTCAGCTCATGGAGACCAAGAAAAAGCAGGTTTTCTACGACAAACTGACCTATATCTACCTCGTACTTCCCAAATTTAAAAAAACTGAAGATGAATTCGAAACGCGTTTTGAGTAGTGTCTCTATGTCTTAAAAAACTTACATAATTTTGAGAACCGCCCCCCCAAACTTGAGGAGCGCATCTTTGCAAAGCTTTTCGATGTGGCTGAAATAGCCGCTTTTTCAAGGGATGAACGCCAAGCCTACGAAGACAGCCTTAAACATCTGCGAGATATGACCAATGTTATCGAGACCGCCAGACTGGAAGGCAAAGAAGAAGGAAGAGCAGAAGGTGAAGCCAAAGGGAGATTGGCAGAAAAATTGGAAATAGCCCGTAGCCTGCTCAATCTTCTCGATGATGAAACCATAGCTGAGAAAACCGGTTTAAGCCTAAATGAAATCGCCAAACTCAGAAAAACACGATAGAACTTAAGAAAAGGGGCCAGCCCCCTCCTTTTCATTTTTCCATACCATTCACACCCAGGCACGTGAAAAAAAATTGAAACTTTTTTCCACGTAGTTAGTAGTTAGTAGTTAGTGAGATTACACTGGAGATCCGCATGAAACTTTTTCAATTATTCTTAATTTTTACTTCAACTTTTTGCCTAAACTATGGGGAAGCACCCGGGTTTGATGATCTTGAATTTTTTGAAGCCAAAGAGGAATTGGCTGTTTCGCCTACCCTCACAGACATTTTGAAGCGAATAAAGAACGAAGCACAGCGATCTGTAAAAGAACGTGAAGCCAAGACCTCACATCAAGCCGCTTGTTTCAAAAACCAGAAGGATATACTGAAAGCCTTAGAACAATGGCCCCAGGATGACAGACTGACAATCCGTGATCGTGGCGACTTGGGTAACCTCTATCTATCTGGGTATTTACACCACATCCCCAGAGACCCAAAATGTCGACATAGCTTTACCTACCGAAGTGATCACGTGGGCAATGTCTGGTGTACTTTTCACGGAACTTGGAGAGAGAGTCCGATCATGGATGGGGAACTGGATGACGCAACTGCCAACCTGACCGGCGAAGGTCCGTGTCCAAAAGTAGCAGAGCGAGAGCCCGAGTCGCCCCACCAGGCTGCTTGTTTCAAAAACCAGAAAGTCATAATAGAGAGCTTAGAACAATTTAACTCTGCTAAGGGGAAAGCACTGACCATTAGTGGCACCCAGGAGCTAGTAGCTCTGCGTGACGAGAACTTCCTCCAGAAAATCCCTGAGGACCCAAAATGCCCAAATAGTGATACTTACAGAAGTGACGTCAGTGGCAATATATGGTGTCGTTTTCACGGCACATGGCGAGAAAAAAAGATCCTGTATGGAGACCTTGATGATGCAACAGCCTACCTCACCGGAAAAGGGCCATGCCCTTCCGACAACGATTTTAAAGATTATTGAACCCTCCCTGGAAGAAGAAGGTCAATAATCCTTGGATGGAGTTAAACTGCTACCCCGCCCAGAAACCAATGATTTTCGCAGGAGATTTTTGCAGAAGGTGTTGAGGCTCTCGCCGGATTTCACAGCTTGAATCGCCAAAACCTTGTGGAGATCTTGGCCAACCCTGAGTACAAATTTGCCTGAAAATTTCTTACTCGCAAATGACTCGGGTAGGGGTAGACCTTCTTGTTCATGAATTTCTACCCATTCTTCGATAATCTCGCAAAGATCCTTATAAACTCTGGCTTCATCTCGGCCATGACAACAAGGTCCAATAATTCCCGGTGATGACCCCAGATAGCACTGATCCTCATCAGACCATTCAACCAGCTTTATATATCTGTCCGAAGTTTTCATTTCTTAAGCTCCTCAATTTTTAGGGCAACTTCCTTTTCCTGGTATTTGAGAGCGTCACTTCCAGATTTACCAGACAGAGTTATTTTCACCCCGGAGGGATGGAGAAAGTTTCGATGACTGCCCTTGCCCCCCCTATTTGCAAAACCAGCTTTTTCTAGGATCGTGATCAGTTCACGAATTTTCTTGGGCATATTAATATGATACTAGATTAGTACCATTTGTCAAGATGGCTTGATATTATACAAAAAGTGTTGAATTTAGATAGTTTTTGTATATAATTGTCTATAACTCCCGATTTTATCTGAGTTATGAAAGTCCAGTCCTCGGTTCTTAATCAGTCCTACTCGCTTCAAACCGGGTTTTCGCGCAAAAGAAAACCCCAGGCACAGGAGCAGCCCCAAGTTACAAAACTGCTCAAGCGCCCTTATATCGGCCTACCCGAAAACCCAGAACAGGCCGAAGAAGACTTGGAAATCCTACGATCGCGCTATTTGCGACGACCCATGGGGAATTTCATCGATATTCCAGTGTAAAAAGGCTGCAAGTCAAGTAGTCGAGGAATTCAAGGTTGAAGAAGCAAACCCCACCGTGTCATCCTCCGACTTGAATTCTTGAGCCCTTGAGATCTTTATTCTTGATCTTCATCATTACAAAACTTAGGTCGTCGGAGTAGGGTCTTTCTTCTCTGAATTGATCCAACTCTTGCAGGAGTTCTGTTTTCATTTCCTCTGCGCTTTGTTCTACTCGTTCAAGAATAAATGCCTCCAGACGTTCCAATCCGTAGAGTTCAAGACGCTGATTTTCCAGCTCAGTAACCCCGTCCGTATATAAGACCACCCAATCCCCAGGATTCAGATCGAGCTTCTTGACCTCATACTCTCCGCCATCAAACATTCCCAAAACCAATCCCGCAGCATTTAAATACTCCAAGGTTCCAGAACTACGATTAAAGCGCAGCATCTTATTATGTCCAGCACTGGAATAAGTCATTTTTAAAGTCTGGACATCGAGTGTGAAGTAAAATGCAGTAGAAAACAGGCTCCCGGGGTTTTCTACGCACAGCCTGCTGTTTAAATCCTTCAAGCTCTCTGCGGTGGCCTGGGAATCTCTGGCGAGTCCATGTAAAAACGCCTTGGCAGTTGCTCCAAATAGCGCGGGGCCTATTCCTTTCCCGGACACATCAGCGATAAAAACACCGATAGCCCCTGAATCTGCAAAACTTGGAAAATCTACAAAGTCACCGCCGAGATAACGCGCAGGCTTGAAGCAATAACTGAGATCGCAACAACCCCCTGTGTCAGGAGTCGTGGCAGGCATTAGCTGTTCCTGAATATCTCGCCCCTCCTCATTATCCTTGCGAATTCGATCCAACCAGGTTTTTAAAAGCACCAGCCCTGTCTGATTACCAAAGCCATCTAAAAACCCCCGGGTTTCCTCGCTCAGATCACCACCCTCGCAATCTGCCAAAACTAAAAACCCCAAAACCTGAACCTCTTTGTCCAAGACAGTGCGCGTACCTGTGGAACCCTCCCCCAAAACCTCCTCCACCTCATCCAGTCCCTGCATGGAAGGACGAATAATCTGAATGAACATATTCTTAAAGCCCAGATCCAGGGACTCTATTGAGCTGAGTTCCTGAACCCCTTCACCTTGATCGAGATGTGGGATCGCCAACAGCTTTAGTTTTTCGTATAGTGCTTCTGGATCTGCAATCACTCGCGTTGAATCCAGGTAGGACTGCGAGATCATAAGATGCTCTCTGGAACCTGCCTCAAAAAATGCCAAAAATCCAAACCGAGCCGCGCTGAGATCTACAAAGCGGGTGATGGCATAATTTAAAATTACAGAGAGGCTTTCACCTTTCAACAAATGCTCGTTGAGTTGATTCACAGCAACCATTTCCTGAAGTCGGTCATTCACGCCAAGCACCATTTGATTAAAAAGGTGAGCCATGCGCCCAATTTCATCCCGCCGCCCCACTGTGAGCCTGCCCACAGCTTTTCCATGGGAGTATTCCTGAACACGATCTGTGAGTTCCATGACCGGGTCCACAACACTTTTCGCCAATAATCTACCCAAAACTACAGATATCCCAAGAGCTAAAATACAAAACCCAAAAACCAAAAAATAAAGGTAGCGATTTTCCTGGAAGGCGATCTCTGAATCCAGGGATAGAAAGAAAATTCCATGGCGAGGTTCACGAGGCCGGACAAGAGTGGCAATACGAAGCCTACCTGCCCTATCCATATACTCGAAACCAAAGGTAGGAGCATCACTACTGAGCCAATTCTCTAACCTGGACCGGACTGCCTCAGAACCGGCCAGTGGCAAAACCGTCGTTTCAAAAAGGGCTTCAGATCTAACACGCGAAGCCGCAAAGCTCTTTGCAGGATATACAACCTGCAGACTCGTGGATCGCTTCCACCATTGATCTCGATGAATCCTATAACTCTCATCAAACCCAAAAAAACTAAGAAAAAAACCTAAAAACCCCGGTCCATCCCTTGAGGGTGAAAAACTCTGCTGTCGCAGTGAAACCAATTCACTCCATAGCTTACGAAGTTTTGGGTGAGAGCGGGTAAAATCTATTCCAGGAAAATCCGTTTTCAGTGAATCCGGCAAGGTTCTTCGATAGGACTCATCAAACCAGGAACCGCTTCTCAAAGAAACATGCGTAAGCCCTAGAAGACGACCAAAATGCAAGGCAAAATCATCCAGTCGTATCAAGCCAAAAAGCAACCCTTGAGCTCTCGGACCCGCCCCCAAGACAAAGTCCTCCATATTCTAGTTGCCAGGAAATACATCCCAGACTAGCTGAATCGAGCCCTCACCAGCCTCCATAGTAAAAAACTTACGATAAGTTTCTCCAACATCCCTGAACCCTGTCACAGCGATAGCGCGGCTGCGTTCATTTTCGTCCATGAGTAATTGCCCTAAAAAAAGGTAGCGGCTAATATAAGAAATGATGGCTCTAAGTGCCTTCCAGTCTCCGTCAGGATCCCCCCGAATATCCTCGGCTTCATCCATCAGAAAATACCCTGGAAGCTTACTGGTATGAAGCTTGAGAGAAACCCCTGGCTCCCGGATAACAAAATCCATGACGGATGCAATGGGAAGTCGGTAGATATCCAAGGCACGCATAAAATCAAGCCAATGTCTGCTGCGCAGGCCCTTTTCGCGCAATAATTTAAAATAACCTCTTGGATTTGGCTCAATTGATTCTGGAAACGCTGAATTAACCCTGGTTTCAAGGTCCATAAGCAAACTGTTAATACGGCCTAAGCTTGACCAATGTCTTTGAATTTTGGATCGCAGCGGATTCGCGCCAGGAGCCATTGAGCCTTTTTTCAAAACCCCTTGCAAACCCTGCAAAGACCTAAGGTCCAACTCCCAATCCTGAGTTTGCGGACTCACCAATTGCGCCAACATGGCGGAGTTGGCTTTTACAAAACCACGTACCTGAAGATAAAGAGTCCGAATTTTTCTGAAGTCCTCCTTATTTTTTTCATGCATGCTCAAAATGTTTTTGAGGCCTTCAAGCAGGTTGTCTTGCTTTAAGGCTGTCAAAGGACGAAAAACCTTTGTTACCTGATGCATCTGAAGAGTTTCATCCCCGTCTTGAACTGAGGATAAAATCTTGCTGCGTAGCGCCCTGAGCTTAGAGAGAGCCCGCCACTCCCTCAAGAAATTACTAGCATCCTCATAGTCCTTTCCACTTCTTTGCGGCAACTTCAATCCATAAACCTGCGACTCAGCGATCGCATCGTAAATATCATGAATGGAGGAGTGCTTTAGATCGAACTTCATAACCTCCACATGCACAAATGAATGTGATTCGCGCGTTTTTCTTAGGGGGTCCTTAAGATCAATCATGATTCCCAGTTCAGTGAGCAGATCCTGATAGCCATGAACCGTAGCCGCATCAACAAGGGTTTGGACTTCTTGAGGGTTTTTAAAATCTACTGGGTTGTTGACTGAGTTCAACTGTGAATGAACTGATTTTTTAAAGGACTCTAAAAGAATCAATTGATAAGTCTTGTGAAATCGAGTGCGATAGAACTCCTCAAGCTCAAGAGACTGTGACTGTTGATTGGCAGAAACCAGGGCTGACAATAACCTGCGCCGGTCTTGAATCGTGTTTACGGAAAAATAAATTAAAAGCCCCAAAGGAACACAAAGAACCAGGAAAAACCAAAGCGAAAACTGACGCGATAAACGCGCCGAAAAATAGGTTTTAAGAGTATTCATCATGGAGAATCTCCAACCCATTTTTGAAGAAAAGATGAAAAAAGGATGGATCCCCCGGTCAAGCCGTGGGATGACAATTCAGGCAATATTTCCCCCTTCTCTTTCCCCATTCCTCTAGTTCTATAGTTCCGATAGTTCTTCTAGTTCCTTCTTATCTTTCAATAGAATTCTCAAACATGTTACATCATCTGAAAGGGCCACTCCGTCACGATATTGATCC
>CAZRLV010000125.1:0-9541 GCA_964600955.1 uncultured bacterium | reverse complement strand
GATGGGTACTTAATAAGTCAGCCCGAGACTTCCGAGATCGCTCGTATAAAATTTCAAGGGCCGCGCGAGTTTTGGTATTGGAAGTGTCAAATAGCACGACCTCCCCTGTTTCAGCATCCTGGAGATGGATCAGTCCTAGATCGGGCAACTCCTTTTCGCGACGGTCCGCAAGACTGATACAGATTAAATCATGGTGCTTTGCCACCACCCGCATCAGTTTTTCATAGCCGCTGGCAATAAAGTCTGAGATAAGAAATACAACGGCACGCTTATGAATGGCTTTGTTTAGAAAATCCAAAGCAGCGTTCATATTTGTAGCACCCTGCTCTGGCTTAAACGAGAGAACCTCTCGAATCACTCTCAAAACATGGGTTTTACCCTTCTTGGGTGGAATAAACTTCTCAACAGAATCCGTAAAAAGAATTAGTCCGACCTTATCGTTATTGCGAATAGCGGACAAAGCCAGTAACGAGGACAATTCCGCTGCGATCTCATTTTTGGTTTGCAGAGATGACGAATATTGCCCCGAACCTGAAATATCGACCATCAGAATTACGGTAAGTTCTCTCTCTTCTACATACTGCTTTACATAGGGCCGATTCATACGAGCTGTCACATTCCAGTCAATTGAGCGAATATCATCGCCAGGAACATATTCACGGACCTCAGAAAACTCCATACCCTGACCTTTAAAAGTGGAATGATATTCACCAGCCAGCAAATCATTGACAATGCGACTGGTCTGAATCTGAATCTTTTTTACTTTTTTCAGTATTTCAGCCGGAATGACGGACATGCATTTCTCCTAGGGCACCTTCACAGAATCAAAGATTTTTTCAATGATATCTTCTGAGGTTTTTTCTTCTGCCTCGGCTTCAAAGGTCACCATTACCCGGTGTCTGAGAACATCCATACCGACAGATTTGATGTCATTGGGAATCACATAAGCACGACCCTGGAGAAAGGCATTCACTCGGGCGACCTTGTTGAGGTAGATCGATGCTCTCGGCGATGCTCCGTACTCAATCAGACCCTCAAGATCATCAATCCCGTATTCACGCGGATTACGAGTGGCAGACACCAAATCAATGATATAGCGGTTAATTTTCTCATCAATATGGATTTCATCAATCACATCACGAATTTTAAAAATATCTTCCGGGGCAATCACCGGCTGGATTTCTGGAAGGGAATCATAAGCTGAGAGCTCCATAATTTTTAGCTCCTCTTCACGACTGGGATAGTCGACCTTTAGTTTCAGCATAAATCGATCGACCTGTGCCTCAGGCAATGGATAGGTCCCCTCCTGCTCAAGAGGATTTTGAGTCGCGAGAACCAGAAAAGGCTCATGTAGCTTGAAGGTTTCATCCCCGATGGTCACCTGTCTCTCCTGCATGGCCTCCAAAAGAGCCGACTGGACCTTTGCCGGAGCCCGGTTGATTTCATCCGCGAGGACGATATGTGCGAAGACAGGCCCTTTACGAATATAAAACTCGCCTGTTTTGGGAGAATAAATCTGGGTCCCGATAAGATCGGCAGGTAAAAGGTCCGGGGTAAACTGAATTCTTTTGAAGTTGGCCTGAAGCGTTTTTGCCAGAGCGTTAACCGTGGTGGTCTTAGCTAAACCCGGAACCCCCTCAAGTAAAACATGGCCGCCAGCCAAGAGTCCTATAACCAAACGCTCAATCATGTATCGCTGACCTACGATCTGCTTGGATATCTCAGAAAATATCTGTTCGGTCTTGCCTTGATTAGCCTGTACTTTTTCGGTGATTCGCTCCAAATCAAAACTCATAACTTCTCCTCTAAAACACTGTCTAAAATTAAATCCTCATCCTCAATGATCTCTGGCCCCATCTTTTCTATACGTCTTATCTCTTTGGTCAGTCGCTCAATCTCACGTCTATCGGGTTCACGCCGTGCATAAAGAAAGCTCGAACGTATTGTCTCAATTTCATCGCTGCTCATATCCTTAAAAGGAAAGGGCGTGATTTTATGCATACAACTAAAAAAATCTCCCCAACTGCGAGTATAAAAAGCCTGCACAAGCCCATCAGTGAACGAGGTGCCATCGACCTTAGAACCCGGTTTGTGCATCCTCCATGCTCTGAACGCCCATCCCACAAGCCCCAGCATTAAAACTGCGGCTAGCCCAAAACCCCAAAACTTTCCCTCATACCACTTCTTACCGCCAGGGTTCCATTCAAAACAGGAAACCTCAATTTCCGCTTCTTTCCCAGCATTCAGCATATTCAAATAGGAAAGAACTACTGGCGGAAGTGGCCCCTTCTCTGCTTGTAACTCCTCACGCTTCAGACGAAATCGAAAAAACACTCCATGCAATCCCTCGGAGTAAAATGAAGCTGAACTCAGTGCAAGTGAATTTGCCAGGGGGTGAGATGTTTCAAGGTTGAGCGGTTTGACCACCACATCTCCAGCGCTCCCGCGCCAGTGAACCCGTAGAGACCAAAACACTTCATTCCCGGTGAGAGACTCAACATGAGTCGTGGCACTCAAATCCAGATCTTGGGAAAAATAAACTGGCCCCAGAAGAAAAATACCTAAAAACACTAACCTCATGGCGATCAATAAATAGCAAAAAACGCAGGGGCTTTCAAGTCCTAGCTTTGGGGAACATCTATTTTCAGTAGCATATTGATGGGCCGCGGATATACGGTCAATGATGCCTTCAGGGGAACTACCAATTCGCGGCTATCCCCAAATTTTTCGCCACGCTTTTCAATATCGTAGTATTCCACCTCTACATAGACTTTATGTTTTTGAATAAGGATCTGCTCGGTCTTGTCTGATTGCTGGGCATGGAAACTCAAGAGCTGAGTTAAGCCCCCCAAAAAAAGCCCCTGGCGAATCAATTGGTTGCGGTTTTTATATTCACTGAATCGAATGGCTTTTTTTTCTCGGATAAACTCGTATTTTACGGTGTAACCGGGGTAATCCCTGAGATTACTACGGCCCTGCAAAATGATAATGACGTCATTTCTGGGTTCAGTATAGACATAGGGGAGGTCCTGATATTCAGGGGATGGGGGTGAAGACGGTATATAGACCGAAGTAGCCGCCTTTAATTCCTGGCGTAGTTTGGTCATAAGCAGCCGCACGGCCTGCTGCCCTCTGGATTTTTGAATCACCTTAATTAAGCGCACCTGGTAGGTGCCATGCATCATATAAAAAATCCCCATGATGAAGGTGGCCAATAAAAAAGCCACCAACATCTCAATCAAAGTAAATCCCCACCGTCTATACATTCCCAGCCTTCTCTTGACAATTCAGCAACGTCTTTCCCTTCTCTTTCCCCATCCATCTAGTTCTTTAGTTCCGACAGCTCTTCTAGTTCCTTCTCCTAATTCCTATGCTCCCTCTAACTCCCCTGATTCCTTTCCCCCAATTCATCCTTCCCTACTATCCATGTAAAACGAAGTAAGACGTACTTCCTCGGCCTTTTTTGTCAGCACATTTTCCCACTGCACAACAACCGTGATCATGCGAATTTCCTGGGCTTTCGCACCCATAGTCTGATTCATCTCTCCCTCAGGAATAGACTGTACGAAAGCCCCGATAGAAAATTTTTCAGCATACACATGATTAAAGACCAGATTTCTTCTCAGGTTGTCACCTGTAGCTATTTTCTCGCGGATTTCATCCACTGCGTAAGGCTCGTCTCGCACAGGAAGAACCGAAAAATCCGTTCCCCTCACCACCTCGATCAGATCCGAGGCCGCCAGAACAGCATAAGTTTTGTCGGCACTCTTATAAACCCAACGTGAGCCTGAACTCAACATATAAAAAATAGGCCCGATCATAACGGTAGCGATAGCTATCGTGGCCAAAATCTCAATTAGAGTAAACCCTCGAACTCTCACCATGCGGCCTTCCAGGAATATTTCTTGATTTCGTCGGTCAAAGCCACCCAGTAATACGATTTTTTCTGTTCAGGGGGAAGCTCTCTCAGATCATAAGAGGGATCAAATTTGACCAACCCACCCCTAGGGAGAAAAGAGAGTTTCAATTCACTTGCCCCGAGGGTTCCATGTAAGCGAAATTCGTGATTAGCTCGCGGGGGAAACATGAAGCTGTAAACGCTGGCTTCCACAGTGACTGGCGCTCTCTCACGCGGCGGAGTAAATTGAACTCCACCCAGAGCCACAATCGTCAGAAGCGGAGCATCTTCCCCAAACCTGGGTCGAAACCCCTGTTTACTATATCCCTCTTTGCGCACACTACAATCGAAAATGACCTCCCCGAAAGTGATAATGATGGACTTTCCCTTAAAAACAACCGTCTTTTTACCCGGCCCTAGATATTCTGAAAACCTCAAAGGGCGTGCCGTGCCCGTGATATACACCACACCGTTTAAATTGAGAGTATGGGTTTTTTTATCGTAAAACCTCTTCTTAAAGACATTGACACCCTGCCCCTTTTCTCCCTGACGGTAATCGTAAATCGACGAAATATAGTCCGTGGCCTTGCGATAATAGAGAAAAGGATTGAAGTTTTTCAGGGGCATCTCAGATTCGAGACTGTCTTCAAGCACCGACTTATACTCTCCACCCCATTCACTACTAAGACTTTGATCCACAGGATTATCTAAAAAGAGTTGCCCTGACTTGGAGAGCTTGGCCAATCCCTTGGAAGGATCCGTAAGAATCTTCATCAATGGAGATTTTTGGAAATCTGGTTTCAAATAATTTAGAACCGAATGATTATAGGGTGCCAAAATAGCCCCCTCAGGAATCTTATCCTTGAGAGATTGGCCAAAAAACTCCTGTTGCGAACCTCGGATTTTCGCTAAAAAACTAAAAAAAGCCGGGGTTTTCAAACCATCCGGGAGATCGAGAAACTGCTCAAAGGTCTTTTTGCTCCACCCCATGGCCAGAAATTTCTCGCGATCCTTTTTCTTGAAGGGCTTGCTCATTTCATCAGCGGGAATCGTGTTGAGAAAAGTTTCATCGAATTGAGGAATAGGGACCTGACCCGGACCCAGGACACCGATACGCATGGTGGTCAAAATCTTTGACCCGATATCGGCCACCCCTGACCAGAGCGAAGACCAAAATCCTTTTCTTTCAGGATCACGCTCTTTACGCCGTTTCCAAACTTCCTTGAGCTCACTGCCCCGGGTGTACTTAAAATCCATAACCTGAAAATAAGAGCTGAGCACCTTCCCATAGACGAGAGTCGGGCTCACCCTTAGATTGTAATTCTGGTTCACGAACTCCTTGAGAACAGCATCAGCCAAATCGCCTACAGTATCCAGGATCTTGCCAAAAATTCCTGTCTTTTCATCTTCCTGATCCAGGACTCCCGGCTTATACTCCACACGCCCCAGGAGATCTAACCCTGAATTGGACGGATTTTTCACATGGGCGCCCGTTCTCCAGGCTTTCTTAAACGCCTCAAAATAACTCCCAAAGCCAAGACGTTTTTTGCCGTTGACCTCCATAAATTCACCGAGCCTTAGTTCTGCCCCATGACCTAGAAAACGGGTAAAAACTTTTCCATGCGAGGGAAGAATCTCAGAAAGAAGTGTTTTTTCAGTATCCGTCAGCTTGGACCCGGCTCGATTGAGCCAGTTGTCTTTTTCTTCAAGCTCTGTAACACTACGCGGAGGGAGTAATTCAGTTTCCGCTGTGAAAAAAGCGTTTTGCAGCATTCCAGACTCCAGATTTCCGTGAGTGAGAGGCACGATGGCGGAATTCATAAACACACGACCTGGTGGCACCTGCCCCTGGAGAACACGATCCTCAAAGCCTTTGAGTAGCTCATCTGCATGAATCTGCTCTTTTCCCAGAGCGTCGTCCCAGGAGTGGTCAAGAATCAGGCTGGTTTGTTCACGATGAGGGTCGCGTCCATCGTTATAAGCCATCCCAAGTTTTGAAGACCATTGCGATTGATTGGGAAACCCCGGCTCATTTACAAAGAGTGTAAATGGGGCCAGAGGAGCCATGGTGGTATTCACCACTTTTAAAGAACGTGTCACTACCAAACTTTTTTTATATTCCTCGTAGGTAACACGCACCTTAATCTCTAAAACCGCGTCTTTTTCAATCTTGTCCACACGTACTCCTGGACGTGGTTTCTCCGTACCATCATCCGTGCGTATTCTGGGGTTGATATTGATGGGTTCAATATCACGTACAATGGCCTCAACAATGGCCTCACAGGATTGAAGTTCTTTACAGAGCCGTAAAGAATTGGGAGCCAAATAGCGCGCGATATGGTCCTTAGAGCTGAGCTCAATTTTTGCCCCGGAAGGCTGCTCTGATCGCAGCCGGTCATAGACCCCACCGATGGGTCCTTTTCCTCCTGAATTCATCATCACTTCGACATTGCGAAATATCTCCTCAATGATGGCTTCACCCAGGTTGATCGCAACTTCCGAACGATAGGCCAACTGAGTCGCATGGGTCTCAGAAACCCCGATATCCACCAAAGAATAGGCAATCCCAGCCAAAATGCTAAGAATCAGGAGCACTATATAGAAAATGCTGCCGCGCCTGGAACGAGCCCCTGGCTGAACAACACGACTAGTCTTCATTACCCCAGACCTTACCCCAGGCTCCAGCGGCGTTGCGAGCCGCTGAGTGATCCTGAAAACCGGACCCGCCAGTCATGGCTTTCAAAATTCTACGGTAATGGGCACCGTATTCCTCGGCCCGATTCTTAGTTCCTCTTTCTTTGTAGGCCTGCATTAGAAAAAAACTCAGCTCCAAGCGCTTCTTGTGAGCCGTGGGAGGCGCCAGATCAAAAAGTTCCTGGGCGTAGAAAACCAGCTCTCTTCGCGAACTATAACGGGTCCGACGCCTAAAATCTGCCCACTTTTCCTCAAAACCCACGGGATGGGAGTTTTCAGCTGTGTTCACCTTTTGCACAGGGAGATCCTGCGAAGTTGATTGGGGCTGAACCTCGGGGGGCTCTTTGGTAAACGCTTGAGGGGGCAATTGTTTTTGACAGCAACCAGCTAAGAATAGAAAAAGAAGCGCCACAGGAAAAAAACTCAGCAGATGGTTTGGCATTGCGTATGAGCCATTATAACAAAAGAGAAAGACCTTGACAGGGCATTTAGGGCTACCTAGAATTCGAAGGGTTCTTTCATGCATGTATACTTTTTCTACTTTCTCACCCTTTTTTTGAGTATTTCTTCGCAATTCGCGGATCCCCACTCCCTGTATCTTGAGGCCTACAAACTCTATACTCGGTCACAATATCAAGAGGCTGTTCCTTTGCTCCTCAAGAGCATTGAGGAGGATGGTAGTTTTCCCGAGGCCTATTTCCTTCTGGCCCGCGTCCTGTTTAGAAAGGGTGACCCGAGGCGTGCGATCCAAAAATATAAACAAGGGTTAGCTCTCAAACGAAGAATTCGTGAGCATCTAGATCAGATGGATAGCGAGAGCGCCCTGGAAGTCAAGACGGGCATTCAGTCTATAGCTTTTAAAGCTGTCGTACGCATCCAGGAAGCCAGAAAAGCCTATTACAAAGGAAGAGTTGCCTCACGTCAGGGTAAGTGGTTTGAAGCCATCGAGTATTTTGAACGAGCCAAAGAGTTGGATTCTGAACAGGTTCAATATCTCAATGCTCTGGGGTTTGCTCTCCTGGATATCAAGGATGTTTATTCGGCTGAAGAAGTATTGCGCGAGTCTCTCAACAAAGATCCCCGACAAAAAGATCTCTATGAAAAGCTGATTTCAATTAATACGGACCTGGCCCAACCCCGTCAGGCCATGAAATGGGCTGAAGAGGCCTTGCGCTTTTTTCCGGGTCACGCATTCTTCAAAGACCGAACACTCTTCCTGGAGCATCTTATTCGGCTCAAGGAAAGGGCTGATGAAAAACAAGAGTGACAACTCACGAGGAGCCTCCCCCGCCCGGGGCGTTTTTGCCGTTAACAAACGCGCCCGCCATCACTACAGCATTATGGAAACCCATGAACCCGCGAACATTCAAAACGGAACTCAAACTAAATCCAAAAAAACCCGAGCCAAAGTGCATTTTAAGGATGCTTATATTCGGGTCATCTCTCAGGAGTTTTATCTGGTAAACTGCTATATCTCCCCCTATAGCTTTGGCACACACGAGAATCACGAAGCGACACGTTCTAGAAAACTACTTCTGCACAAAAAAGAAGGATTGAAACTCTGGCAAAAAACTCAGGAAAAAGGCCTCAGCCTCATCCCGCTAAACTTTCATTCGCGCGGGCGTAGAATTAAGTTGGAAATTGGGCTGGGAAAGGGTAAGAAACAATTTGAGAAACGCGAGGATCTCAAAAGGAAAAACCTTGAACGGGAAATGAATCGATCGCTGGCCAGAGACCGCATTAAATTATAAAACTAGAAGCTAATTTATGATCCAACTCATCCTAGTGTCCGCCCTGGTTTTTACCCTGAGCCTTAAGCCGCCCCAGGACCTGGCCCTATGGATTGACGCACAGTGTTTTTGGATTCTGGCAGGCATCGTGCTGAGCTTTCCAGTTTATTTTCTTTTTCATTCATCTCGCCTGCTTTCAATCCTTCCCCTGGCGGTTGGTTATGCCTTAATTGTCTGGGAACCCTTAAGGGCATCCCTCCCCCCACAGATATCGACTTTCAGCGTAGAGACTGCTTTTTATGGCTTTCTGGCGGTTCTTGCTAACTTGCGCCATCTTCTCCCCGCTAGTGAATTAAACCAAAAAATAGAAGGGCAACGCACATTCAATTCCAATAGCTTTGCGCTTTTTTTCAAAATCCTCATAACCAGGGGCTCACTCCTCTTCAGACTGCTCATGGTTCTTCTTTTCGGGCTTTTTTTGGGAACAATCCTCGATCAGGCCTCAACCTGGATTCAGATTGAGGATAGTCTGACAATCTCAAAACGAGGTCTGACTTTAATCGCAATGGCGGAACTGAGCGTTTTTAGAAAACATGGGTGAAGGGATTAGGGAACAGACATCAAACCCTGAAGTAGGGGCAAATGTTTCTGTTTTCTTGAGCCAATCTATGCTAGGTTTTCCGTATGGAAGCGTTTCGTCTCAGGCAAGAAATCAAATCCTGCCTTAACAAACATCCCATTTTGGTGGTTGATGACAACGAGATCTTCATCGAAAACTTCAAAGAATTTATGGGATCAAGAGGCTTGAATCCCATTCACCACGCGATAAATGGACAGGAAGCCCTCGAAAAACTAAGTGAAATTTCACCGAGCCTAATCCTTCTAGATTTGAAGATGCCCGTTATGACCGGCGAGGAAGTCTTACCTTTACTTCGGGGAAAAAGGGGGACCGAAAAAGTCGCGGTAGGAATGCCGGTTACCCGGCACCCCCCGCACAGATCCCAGCGAGCGGAACTACCGCACTGGGCTCCTACCTCGGATGTTAACCTGAATTCGCTGCTCTGGATACGGATGTAAAATACGAGGAAAAGGGAGATACAGTTTAGTGAGGCGATAATAACGCTTCCAATACAAAGCTGTTTTCTGGCTGCGTCTCCTAAGAGAGCTAAACTTGTCGAAAATGCAAGACCATTTTTAGGCCGCCTTAAGGTGCTCCCTC
>CAZRLV010000124.1:0-9668 GCA_964600955.1 uncultured bacterium | reverse complement strand
ATGAGAACCTTCCACACGGGGGGTATAGCTGAAGCTACGCGCGTGGTGGTGAAATCCAAGGGCTCCGGTAAGGTTTCTTTCAAGGATCTGCATTTTGAAAACAAGGTGGAGAGAGCCCGTTTTCAAATTGACACGGGTAATGACGCCGGGGAAAACGATAGCTTTGATCAAAACGTAAAGAAAATCGTGACCGGCGGAGTGCTGACTATTGTAGACAGCCATCGTAAAAAGACGGATTATAACCTACCCAAAGGGGCTGTCTTGCGCGTGGACGACGGTGATCACGTGGGTTCCAGTCATGTTCTCGTGGAGTATAACCCCAACCAATATATTAGCGGCTATACCGGAAAGGTGAAATACGGAAAAATCAGTGAGAAGGACGGAATCGTTGTCTCCGGTGATGGATCTGTGGACATCCTGGACGAGAAGGGTACGACCCTCGATACCTATCCTATTCCCACCGGGGCATCCATGATGATCAAGGATGGGGAGGAGGTCGTGGCAGGCGATAACCTCTATCAGTTTGAGACGGAAAAAACTGTGGCTATTGTAGCTTCTAAGGGGATTGCCGAGTTTCGCGATATTAAAATCAAAAACCAGCGCGTGATTTCTGAGAATGGTATGGTGTTTATCGCTTCTTCAGAGCATGAGGACAAAGTTCTGGAGGCTCCCAAGGGAGTAAAATCTTCTGCCACCAAACCCGTGGGGCTTCCCACGGACCTTGGCGTCGTTTTGCGGGTAAAATCGGGAGACCAGGTTAAAGCAGGTGACGAGTTGGTCACCATCATGGCAGAGTCCGACGGTGAGGTTAAGTATTCGGGCAGGAAGAATCTCTCGGTAGTGCGCAGTCAGTCTCATGAATACTATATGAGCGGTTCCATGGATGTGGATCTCGATGAAAAAGAGAAGAAAATTCGCTTCCTTGCCGAGGCTAGCGGACTGGTCAAGATTATCTCCTACCGCTCCGCCTCAAACAAGACGGTGGATCGTAAGCGTGTTCTTATCAAGGACGAGCGTGAATATGTTATTCCAGAGGGGGCACAGCTGAAGTTTGACAATGTAATGTTAGCTTCTGGAGACGAGGTCACAAAGGGGCAAAAACTCACGGGTCCCATTCCTTTCATCAGTGAAGTTGAAGGCACGGTCTCTATCCGGGATCACTATGATTCCAGGGTTGTGCTTCTCGATTCAGATATCAAACCCGAGGAACTTATTGGTGCAGTTCTTCTCGCAGATATAGCCGCCGCCGCCCCTGAGGAGGGTGCTGAGATCTCCGAGGACGATCAACCACAAGAGGCTTTTATGAAGGCTTCTGAGAGCATTACCTCTGAGTTGGCTGAAAAGATTTATGAGGATCGTGAGCGCATTGGTCAAATTCAGATCTCTTCGCTATCTCAGGCCAAGAAAGTTGTAGTTACCAACGATGAAACCTCAAGGGAGTATATTACGCCCGCCGGTGTTGAGCTTTTGGTAGAAGAGGATCAAGAAATCGAGGTTGGAACCAAGATTATCAACTCCTTTTCTCCAGTCATCTCGGACATTGATGGAAATGTAAACTATATCACCCGCTACAATAAGTGTACGGGTGAGGAAATGGTGCAAACCATTCTGATCTACTCAGGAAAGGACTATTTTCTCTCCACGGGACTGTCTCTTTGTGTTAAAGATCGTCAGCGGGTTGAGAAAGGGGATGCCGTCACGGATTGGCTGGAGTATACAAGCTATGAAAAAACCGAAGAAGGTATCCATTTTGTCCGTGAGGAAACCAGCGAGAAGAAGTATACGGTCACAGAGGAGATGGAGGTTCTGGTCACAGAAGGACCCGTCAAGGAAGGGGATCGAATTGCATGCTTGTCCACTGAGGTTGACGGAACCGTCAAGCTGGTGCATGCTTTGACCAAAACCGGAAAGGTCCGATCGGTTATTGATAAGTTCTTGGTTCAGGTGGGTGAAATGCACGCCATCCCAGATGGGGCTGAGGTTTATGTTAAGGAACTTCAAGAAGTTAACCCGGGAGATATCCTGGCTAAATGGAGCGGTGGCGGCCGAAAAACGACCGATATCGTTCAGGGTCTTCCAAGGGTAAATGCTTTGTTTGAGGTTCGCAAACCCAAAGTGGACGCCCTTGTTTCCACACGATCCGGCATCATTCGCATTCGCGGCAATCATATTGTCATAGAAGGTGCGCATGGATCTGAGAAGCAGATTGTCAGCGGATCTCTTGAGGACTTAATTGTGTCTGATGGAGAGTATGTTTCTGAAGGGGATCGTATCACCGAAGGCGATATCGATGTACGGAGTCTCAGCGAGAAGTTAGGTATCTTTGAGGGACAGCGATATCTTCTCAATGAAGTACAGTACGTGTACCGAACTCAGGGTGTAACCATCAATGACAAGCATGTTGAGACTATTTTGAGACGTATGGTTTCCAAAGTGAAGATCACCACCTCAGGCGACTCACCGTATCTCCAGGGAGAAATCGTTAATAACTTCGAGTTTAAAGCCACGAACGAATCTTTGATCGCACAAAGCTTTCAGCCCGCAACTGCGGTTAGTGTCATTCAAGGTATTTCCAAGGCAAGTTTGACCACAGACAGCTTTTTGTCTGCGGCCTCTTTCCAGGAGACAACCAAGGTGCTCACGAACGCGGCAATTCGCTCCAAGATTGATAATCTGGTAGGCTTGAAGGAAAACATCATCATGGGGAATCTGATTCCAGCTGGAACCGGCTTCCACCGTAATTTGAAGTATGAGTTTGATGATAAGGAAATTCTAGTCCATACCGGGTCTGAGCAAACAGAATTGGATGGAGACTTCAAAATTACTCTGGAAGAGAGCGCTGAAGCCGAGCTTGTGAACTCAGCCAAGGCAATGGAAGCTGAGTCGGGAAGTTAAGCCCCCTTTTATCATCTTCCAGGGGGGGCCGCCCCCCTACCCGTAGGATAACGCGGTGGGGTTTCTATAGACCTGACCAAGGTTTCTGGGGCGGCCTTGGGTGAGAGAGCGTTTCGTAGGTATGTTTTTTTTAAGCTACGGGCCTTCATGCTTCAATCTTCCATGCTCTTCTGGTATAATCCAGCCAAAATCCCTGGTTTAGGGCTAATTTTTGTCGTTATGGTGACTGCCCTTTGGGAGCAGGTCTTCCTGTTTTACAGGGTGGTTCTGTTCTTTTTCTCTCAGATCTTGAAGCCTGCCGCCCGTGTTGTGGTATGGGCTTCTCTGGGGTTTTGCCTTTGCGCAAGTCCCGGCTTTGCGGGGATTCAGGATTTTTTTCTGGTTGAGACACACCCTCAACTCCCGCTTCAGGCTCCAACTCAGAAACTGGGTTCCTCTCTGGAGTTGGCCCTGAGGATTGAGGCGGATTCCGGTTTATATACCCTGCGGGCTTTTCGCAATTCAGATCTTTCGCAGGTTGTGGCTGAGGATCGAAACTTCACCTATCCCGGCGGGAAGCAAACTCACCTTTTACGTGTGCCCCTGGTTGAAGGCCAAAATGAGTTTTTTTTGCGTCTGGTGGAAACTCAGGCGGGGATAGAAGCAACTACGAGCACGGCCGGGTTAGTCCTGGAGAGAGACCTGGAGTTTGAAGCTTCGAGTTTGCGCCTGGATCATATCGAGGATGAAGAGGGAAAGGTAGGGATCTACACCCGAAATTCGACCGTTAAGATTTTTTATACCTTGACCGGCAATGCCAGCAATTATGAAATTGTGCTACTGCGCAATGGGGTTGAGTTGCAAAGCTTTCAAAAATCTGGATCAGGAAGTTTTTCAGAGTCTGGAATAGAGCTTGAAACCCAGAGTCTTAACCTGTTTCAACTCAAAGTGAAAAGCACAGACATCAACGCTGTGGGTCTTGGTTTTCAAGCCCAGTCCAATCTACTTCGAATTAGCCATGATGATATTGCCCCCGTGATACTACCGGGAGGAATCACCACCACATTTCAGACGGTCCCCCCACCTTCAGGCACGGCTTTTGGGCCTACGGCTCTGGCGAGTTTTGGTTTGATCGTAGAAGGGGATACTCCCTTTGCGCGTATCACGATTCTCAATGAAAGAACCGGGACTGAAATTGTGCACGAGGCGCAAAACGATGGACGGGCTGTTCTTGCGGGTATTGAGTTGTCCCGCGACCCTTCCGGTGGTCCTTTGGGATTTACAACCACAACCTATAGCATCCGTCTTCAGGACGAGGCCGGCAACCTAGCTGTGGATCAAATTGATGTGGAGCGACTCACCCTCGAGCCTTGCTTTAATCTGATCGTTATGGAGCCTGGTGATTTTGGGGTGGTTTCGGCATCGAGAGCCGTGCATATTCGCGGTGCCGTTTGCGATGATGTCAAGCCGCATCGAGTGGTGTTTTCGGTTTCTTCGGAGTTTTCCCAAAACTCATTTTTTGTAGAAGAGCAAATGCAGGGACTGGGGGCCGGAGCCCTCTTTGAAAAGGATATCTCCCTTCCTTCAACTTCTGATTTTTCTGCGTTAAATCCCAGTTTTTCAGTCCAGGCCGTCATCAAGGTTACAAGTCCCGTGGATCCGCGCGTTGAGGAGAGTTCTCCCGTACATGATTTAGGCGTTATTCTTTTGGATCTGGTCCCTCCTCCTTCACCTGGGATATTAACTGAGACCATCCTTTTTGCGACGAATTCTTTGTCTCTGACTATCGATGGCAATATCGAACGTCAGGGTAGTGTGGAACTTGTGACCAGCAACCCCTTTACGATTTTACCTTCGCCGGGTATTGCGGCTGAGGGGGATGAGTTTCGGGCCGTCTTAAAGCTGGAGTCCGTTCAGGACGGCGAATATATTATTGATTTAGCGGCGCGTGATCGTGCTGGGAATTCCGGGTTAGACTCCTCAAGCCGCATCATTCTCAAACGCGATACCCGTCCTCCACAGGTCAAGTCTTTGCGCGTGAATTCCGGTCCCATTGATCCCTCCAGTCCAATTTTTATACGCTCAGGTGAGTCGGTGCTGATTCAGGTTTTGATGGATGAATTCATGCAGGTACCGCCGCGTTGCTACGCGACCCAACAGGGCGGATTGGCTGTGGAATCCGGGTTGTCCAGGGTCATAAATGCGGGGTTTGAATACGAGTATCAGTTTACTGCGGAAAGATCCTTTGATGGGAGTCTCGACGGGCCCGTAGAGATTCTTGTCACGGGTGGTCGGGATGAAGCAGGTCAACCTCTTAAACCGGCTTTTCGTGAGTCACAAGCATTTTTGGTGGATACTCTGGCTCCGGTTTTATCCCGGTCCTCGGTGACACCTGCTGATGGGAGTATCGTCGGTTCAGCCCCAGCTCCTCTACGGCTTGTCTTTGAGGAGCATCCTCATTCAAAGGCAGGCGGTTCAGGCCCCGACCCCATGGCTTCAAGTCTTAAGGTTTTTGGCCCTATTGAGTCCAGCCCTGGTCGATTGATTCAGGGTCGTACGGAGGTGTTTGACCCACGGACTTTGGACTTTTACCCCGATTCAGGCGACATGAATCAAGATGGGACTTATCTGTTTCAGGTTCAAATGCAAGATCGTGCCGGAAATACGTTTCTTGAATCTGTGGTTCTCCAGCTCGATCAAGAAAAACCAAGCCCTTCACTGGTTTTGAAGACCTTTCCGGAACCGGGAAGTTTTTTTAACGCAGAAAGCCTCGCGCTTAGAGAAGGTTTTGCCTTTGTATCCGCATCTTTGGAACCCTCTCTTACGCATGAGCTTGTTTTGAGTTCAACCCAGGCCGAAATCCTCTCTTTTCTACGAAATCCTCAGGATTTTAAGCTCTCTCAGGCACAGGTTGTTAGTGAAACTGAGGTAGAATTTATTTTCGACGAGGGTATAAGGTCAGATGGTGAGGATGATGGAGTGTTCGCAGTTGAGATCAAACTTGCGGATCTCGCGGGCAATCTTTCAGACCCGCATGAATTTCAGTTTGTCTATGACACGCTGGCCCCCAAGGTCATGGATGGGCAGTCCTTTCCTGTTCCACCCGGATTTGAGATCCAGGATCTTCGCTTTCCCAGAGCCTCGCAAGTTGTAAAAGGACCTTTGGCCTTTGTCTCGGCGGTTGTTTTTGACACCCAGTCACCTTCAGGGTTTTTAGGTTCAGGCATCAAGACGGCTCTAAGTACCCTGGCCATGGATTCAACAACCATTCAATTGTCGTTGGAGGAGTCGTTTGGTTCTTCTGCAGGTCTTCCCCCACTTTCCGGGCAGTTGAAGTTTAGGGGTGATTTGAGCGAGTCTGCCCCTATTTATGGAGGTCCAAGCCTTAGCCGCGTATTATTGGAATTAAATCTTGACCCAGAGTCCCTGGAGCCCACTGGAATTCCTACAGGAGGGCCTTTCGACGGGTTATATAAAATGCAGGTTCTACCTGTTGATATGAGTTTGAACTCTGGCGAGATAGCGACCTCCTATTTTCTTTATGACACCACGGCTCCCAGTCTGTCTGTGGATCTTGAGAGTGAGGCCTGGATTACATCGGGGGTCATTCAGTTTTCGGGAACGGTTCAAGACGGCCCTCTAATACCTGCTATATTGGATGGTTTTGGATCCACACGGGGCACGGGAGTACGAACCCTTGAACTGCGGGTTGAATCCATCAACTCCCAGGGGTTGGCCACCTATCCTCCGCTTTTGGATTGGACTCCGATTCCTGTAAAAGCCGATCTTGAATCTACGCTGAGAGCAACGAAACTGGCCTATGACTTTAAGGCAAAGTTTTACCAGTTTTCAGGTTCGGCGCGATTGAGTATCAGAGCTTTTGATCTTGCGGGGAATGAGACGCGCGTGATTAAGAATATGGGGCTTGATTCAGGTACTTTATCCGCACCCGTCTTGATAGAGCCCTCTCAGGGAAAGGTTGTACCCGGGGGTCTCCTAAGTTTTCGTTGGGAACCCATGGAAAAAGCTTCGACTTATGTGCTGGAATTCACAGATCCCGCAGGTCAGAATCATCAATTTCAATTTCCATCCGAAATTTTGCAGACGAATCTCAACCTCGATGTTTTGCCCGCAGGAAGATCCTTTTGGACGGTGATTGCGGAGGATGGTGCGGGACATCGAAGTGCCGATGATCAGTCGAGAGCTTTGATCGTGGATCGTGATTTCCCCAGAGTTTTAGGTTCAAATCTCTTAAAACCCATCATCCATTCTGATGCAAGGGGACGGGTTCTTGAAAGAAATCTGCGCTTTGAGGTGAATTTCTCCGAAGCCATGGACACGCAGCATATTCCCAAGGTCGCTTTCCATCCCGCATCCTCTCGCTATGTCAATTCTTTGGGGCAGACCATTGAGCAAACCCATGCGCCCCGCCCTCTGGAGATAATCTCCTTTCTAGAGGACAAATATCTGGGAATGGTACGCTTTAATGTGCTGGAAGATTCCAAGGACATTAATGGAATCGGAAGAATTCAGGTTGAAGACTATCAGGATTTCGCCGGTCATGTCGGCCAGATTTATCAGAGCGAGTTCGAGGTGGATCTGGGCCCGTGGTTTGAGCTCAAAATTTTTTCCAATCCGGTTCAGGAGCAGGAAGTGATCTTTGTGGTTAAGGGACTCCATCATCAGGGCGGCGCTATGGAAGAAGTGGGTGAGATTCCCTTGATGGAGGTTCGTCAGCTAAAGAGCCCGGGTCGCGAAAGTGAGGAAGATCGTTTTTCAGTCGTTGAGCTCAATCGCCTGGGAGCCTCTTTTTTTCAGGGAGCCTACCCGTTGGATTTTGGTTTCTCAGGCAGTTTGCGTATAGAAATTACGGGCTCGGATATTCAAGGAAACCGTATCACGAGGTTGATTCCTTTTCAGGTTCAGCGCGTCGGTTTTTCAAAATCCCGTGTTTTCTTTCCTTATGAAACTCGAAAACAGGACTTATCTGAAGCTATGGCTTTATTTAATGTGTTTCCCACTACTAGATTTTCAAAAAGCCGGTCTATGACTGCCGATCTAAAAGATTATGCTCTGAAGGTCAAAGGGAATTATGCCGTCATGCGTAACGGTCACGAGGGGCTCAAGTTTGTGGTGCAGGCTCGCAACAAGAATAGCATTTCCTTTAAATCCCAATCTCTCTCTGATTTATATTTGATCGAAGATAGTAAAAAACCGGAGTTTCAGTCGCTTCCAACCTCCGATCAGCTTCTTGAATTAGAGGATGATCTGAGCTTTGAGGTCATTGACGTTGGGGTTGGGGTGGATCCAGCATCCGTTTCAGTTGAAATGAAAGGACAAAAACTGGCCCTGAACCGTTCGGGGTCTGAATGGACTTTAAAGCGTTCTCTGCTTCAACCCTCGCGGCAGAACCATCTCAACCTTCAAGTCAGCGATCACCTTGGAAACAAGAGGCGTTTAAGCCTGACCGTGATTCCAACAGGGCCAATTCAGATTCTTGAGTCTGTGGTGGTTCCAAATCCTGCGCGGGATTTTTCCCAGGTCATTTTAAGAACCTCGCGTACCGCGAAGAGCGCATCTTTGCATCTCCTGGATTCCTCAGGCGCTAATCTGGGCGGATTTACAACCGATCTCAGCTCAAAAAGATCTGAGATCTCCATAGAAGCATTGATCTCAGATCTGCTTGCCAACGGAGTCTATTTTTTGAAGTTAAGAGTCGTAGACAGTCAGGGGCACTCGGATCGCAGAACTTTAAAATTTGTTCTCCTACGCTAAATAGACAGCTCTAGTTTCATTAATAAACGGCTCAAATTTGACGACTTAGGTCAGATACCATGCCCGATTCTTTTTTGGATTCATGGGTTATCAAAATGAGAAGGCGATGAGATGAAAGTCAAAGTCTGGGGAACGCGAGGATCTACTCCCATATCCGGTAAGGCTTTTGCTTATTTTGGTGGAAATACGACCTGTGTCGAAGTTGTCTCTGACTCTGGAATTCGCTGTATCATTGATGCTGGGACCGGGATTCGAGACTTAGGCAATAGTCTACTGGCAAATCTTCCGGTGGACTTGCATTTGTTTTTCTCGCATTATCATTGGGATCACTGCATAGGGTTCCCATTTTTTGTACCCGCTTTTATTCCAGGAAATACGATTGATATTTACGGTCAGAATAAAGGGGATTTGACCGCCAAAGATATCCTTGATCAACGTTTGATGACTGCCCCTAGTTTTCCGGTGCCCCTGGCGGTTATGGGAGCTACTTTGAATTTTCACCGTTTACCCGACAAGCGTGGCAAGCTGGACCTGGGTAAGGGGTTTACCGTGGAGACCGCCCCCGTTTTTCACCCCAACGGTGTTGTGGGATTTCGCTTTTCAGAGGGAGAAAAGGTCTTTACTTTCATAACGGATGTTGAACATGAATCGGCTGATTTTGATGATAGAGAACCGCTCTTTCTGGCTCAAGGTGCGCAGGTATTGGCCTATGATTGTCAATACACCACTGAGGAGTATCAAACCCGTGTAAACTGGGGGCATTCCACCTGGGAAGCGGGTTTGGCTATTGCTGAAAAAGCGGGTGTTTCCAAGCTTTTAATGATTCATCACGACCCGACCCATGATGACAAAGAGGTGCGCTCAATTCTAAGAGGCGCGCGCAAATCAGCCAAAAAAAGTGGGATTGAAGTGGACGCCGCATTCGAGGGGATGAGCTTCGAGATCTGATCTTTGGACCCATGCGATTTTTTTGCCTTTGTCTGCTGCGGCCTGATCAAAAGAAAGTAAAATATCACAAA
>CAZRLV010000123.1:0-9681 GCA_964600955.1 uncultured bacterium | reverse complement strand
ATAATTTCCAGCGTGACGCTTTTCTCTCAGGTGTGCAAATTCATAATCGAGCCAGTGGAGATTGGAGTCGATTCCATAGCTTAAAAGCCCCGGTTACCTCGGGAGGTTTTTATTTGCAGTCCGTTGAGAAACATTTTGAACCACTTTATGAGAGCAATAAGGATTTTTTTTCCTCTAGCTTTGCTGATGGTTCGGGCAAGGTAGAGCTTTCGTGGATACAGATGATTCGAGACAACCGAAAAGGCAAGATTTTGGGGATGCTCGAAGGACGTATTAACCTGAGTCAACTCTATAATTTTGCTTCAAAACTGGTGCGGTCTCGTCGGGGAGGAGTGTTGCTTGTGGAGAAGTCGGGTCGTGTGGTTCTCCCTCATAACCAGGGGTGGGAGCTCAATCAGACTGATCTCATGCAGATCAAATCAGGACTGATGGGCGAATTTCTTAGAGAAACTCCGGGGGGTCAGGAGCTGGTATCGTTTTGTTCTTTGAAAGTCCTGGATGGATTCCATATGCCTTCCTGGATCATCGCCATTGTAGAGGATGATCGTGAACTCAAGACGATTACCAAGCGCTTGGAGTGGAACCTGTGGTTGATTTTCGGGGTGGGTTTTTTATGCCTGATGCTCCTTGGCAAGCTCGTTATTTATCGCTAAATCTCTTCTTTGCCTTCGTCTTGAGTTTTCTTCTGGTTAGTTGCGGTTGGGCTGAGGCGTCTTCAGTTTTTTCCATTGAGATTCAAGATCCATCACGCTTGCCGGGAAATTTTGAAGGCGGACTTTCTCTGGTACTGGAACAAGATCAACCTTATTGCGTGGGTAACCTTCCCCAGCGTGATGGGCAATGGACTTTGTACTTACCCCTGGCCGATTTTCAAAAGCGGCTCGAACTACAGGTGAGGTTTCAGGGGGATTTAAGTCTTGAGGTTCGAGACCCGTCGGCTCCGATAAAATTGTTTTCCCTAACCTCGACCTCGTGGAAGATCCAAGAAATAAAATTTTCCGCTCTGAAACCCTTTCGTTTTGTGGAACTTGTTTTTGGCTGGAATCAGGAAAGTCATGGTTGTGTTCGTGGATTTGAGCTGAACCGGGGGATTTTGGCCTTTGACGATCAGTTTCGCTTTGAAAAGAGAAACCATGATTTTCCGGCTCAGCCCAGAGCGGAGTCTGTCCTGGGGATCAACCTCGAAGCCCCCTATCTTTTTTTGGAGTTGAACCAGGTTCAACGTGAAGAACTTTTGGATCAGGCCCTAAGAGATGGATTCAACAGCCTTAGAATTCACAAACTCTTTCGGGTTTGGCAGATTCAGGGAGAGGGGGTCATAGAGAAATTTTCTCAATTTCTACAGTCGGCTGCCGCCAAGGGCTTTAGCTTTTATTTGGATCTTTTGTCTTTTCCCAGGGGAGAGGGGTATCCTCAGGGTTGGAAACAGGCCTTTTTTCTGGAGTCCAACCTTCAGGAGCGCCTTGTGAGCTGGATTGATAAGCTCTCTCAAATCAAGATTCAGGATAGACCACTCTTTCAGTCTCCATATTTACGTTTTCTCTGCCTGGTGAACGAAAATTCTCTCTTTTATGAGTCCAACTCTATTGCTAGAAAGCTGCTGCTACGCCACTACCTGAATTCAATTGAGACATCAGGATTTCGATCCCTGCAGGATTTCAAGATTGAGACCATGACAAGGGTTTACAAAAAGTTTGGAGCAATTCTTAAAAGACTGGGTTACTCCGGGGTATTCTTTCTTTCAAATTACCAGGCGGCCGGAGTGGATAAAGAGGTTAATCTACTTTGCTCAAAAAATCTGGATCGTCATTTCTACCTGGATTATCCAAGTTTTCGAAGGGGTGGTGCTCGCGTTCAGAATCGATCCCCGTTGCGTAACTTAGACGCAGTTTTGCAGGAAATCAAGGCTCTCTTGCCTGCTCAGGGTGGATATATCTCCGAGTTGAATCTTCCCTGGCCCAATCGTTATCAGCATGAATTAATCCCCTTGCACTTGGCGATTCACAAAACACGCAAAATTTTGGGGCTTTGGTTTTATGATTATCGCCTGCGAAATTCTGATTTTCATGCGGGAGGGCTTTTTGGGATTCAAAGGTTTCGTTCCATTATTGCCCAGCTACCGTATTTTGGGCAGGTTTGGAACCAGGACTATCAGCTTAGAAGAACACCTAATTACTTGCAAATTTCCAGCGGTGATTTGGTTGCGGATTCGGGATGGATTCGTCAAAATGGAATCACTTTTCCTGGGACCCGGTGGCGAAGTCCTCGAAAGACAGAGGTGTTTTCATTTGAAAAGGCAAAGGGGGATCGATTTGAACTTCTAGGGCAGGTGCAAACTCAGCAGGGGTCGGTCGCTATGGAATTGGCCCCATCTTCCAATTCAAGTTTTAAGACAAGTGGGTATTAAAAGCTCTAAACGGTTGACAAAATCGTATATTCGGATTAAGATTGAAAACGATTATCAAAATCACGTTACTAAGTTTGCAAAAGGTAGAAGATGCTGGCATCAATTCTTGAGATGATACGGGGAAGAGTCTCTGATTCTTCGCAGGGTGCTGCGTCGGATTCGGACCTGGACAGGACTGGAGACCTTTCAGCTCTTGAGCCGGGTGAAGAGGCCAGGGTCTCACGTCTTCGTGGTGAAATGGAAGCACCGCTCTCGCCACGCGATCACCAAATTCGCTCGCGACTGTTTCGCATGGGCTTTTTGGATGGAGAACCCATCAAACTACTCAATCGCGCCCCTCTATTTCAAGAGCCAATTCTCGTAGAGATTAAAGGGGCCCAGATCGCTCTCTCCAGGCGTGAAGGCTCTTTCGTTCTAGTCGATCGAGATCCATTGAGTTGATGGATCGGGCCGTCCCTCTGATTGCCCTGGCCGGTACACCAAATTGTGGTAAGACTTCCTTGTTCAATGCCATTACCGGTAGTTCGCAGCGTGTGGCTAATTTTCCGGGTATTACCGTAGAAAAAAAGCAGGGATGCGTCAACTACGATGGAAAATGTCTTTGTCATGTCCTGGACCTTCCAGGGAGCTATAGCCTTGATAGTGTGACCGAGGACGAAAGAGTCACAGCTGATGTGCTCCTGGGGCGTTCGCGTGAGATAGCGGCACCGGATGCTGTTATCGTTGTCGTGGACTCTACCAATCTGGAAAGAAGCCTATATTTGGCTCTGGAACTAATTCAATTGGACTATCCGCTGGTTTTGGCTTTAAATCTTTTTGATGTGGCCATGAAAAGGGGGCTTGAGCTGGACCTGGAGGCTCTATCAACAGAACTCGGTATCCCTGTCGTATCCACGGTTGCTGTGGATCGTAGCGGAACGGACCAACTTTTAGAACGGCTAGAGGAGGTTCTGGCATCTGTGAGTTCGCAGCCCTGTCAGATCCATCCAGGACTTTTGCAAAAACTCCAGCAAGAGTCTTTTGTTCAAGAGAGCTTCAAGAAGATCTCAGATCTTTTGCATAAAATCACGATTCGACCTATCAAGCCTGATACCTGGACGCGTCGCATCGATCCATGGGTTTTGCATCCGTTTTGGGGAATCCTGATCCTGGTGATGACGTTATTGGTGATTTTTCAGGCTGTTTTTTCCTGGGCCGTTCCACTCATGGATGGTATTGACGGCGGCGTGGGTTTTGTTTCTGGTTTGATTTCACAATGGGTGGCCCCCGGAGAGTTACGTAGTTTTCTGGTGGACGGCGTCATTGCCGGAGTTGGAAACGTCTTGATTTTTCTACCTCAGATCGCTTTGCTTTTTGCCTTTATTTTGTTTCTGGAAGATCTGGGGTATTTAGGTCGTGCCGCTTATTTAATGGATTCTTTCATGCGTCGACTGGGACTTCCTGGCAAGGCAGCTATCCCGCTTTTATCTTCGCATGCATGTGCCGTACCAGGGATTATGGCCGCAAGAACCCTTGAAAATGAACGCGACAGAGTGGCGACCATGTTGGTGGCCCCACTCACTGCTTGTTCTGCCAGGCTTCCGGTTTACGCACTATTGATCGCTGCGTTTGTTCCCGCCCATCTGGGTCTGGGACCGTTTCATCTGCCGGGGTTGGTGCTTTTTGGCCTCTATGCTTTGGGATTTTCTTTTGCTCTGCTCATGGCCTTGGTTTTGAAAAAATCGGTTCTCAAGGGATCTGCTAGTCTGTTATTGATGGAGCTTCCTCCCTATAGGCTGCCCAGTTTAAGAAACTTGGCCCTGGGAGTGTGGCAGAAGTGTAAGATTTTTTTGCGGCGTGCAGGCAGTATCATTCTGGTTTTGTCTATGGTGCTTTGGGTTTTGGTGACTTACCCCAAGGCCCCAGAGGGTTTTAAGGGGAGTTCTATCGAGATCAGCTACGCTGCCCAGATTGGAAAGGCTCTCGAACCTGCTTTTTCCCCTCTTGGCTTTGATTGGCGCATTACAACGGCTCTGATCCCTAGTTTTGGGGCGCGTGAGATTGTAGTGGCTTCACTGGGTACGGTATTGGCGGTGGAAGCTGAGAGCGATGAGGAACTCGAGACAAAGCTGGCCGTGAGAATCCAGGGGGCTTTTTCGGTTGCTACCCTGCTTTCGCTATTGATTTGGTTTGTTTTTTCTCCCCAATGTATCTCGACCTTCGCTATTTTAAGGCGTGAGACCAACTCCTGGAAATGCCCCCTGATCATGGGGTTTTATACTCTGGCCCTGGCTTATGGCTTTGCCTTTTTGACCTTTCAGGTGGCCAGTCAGGTTTTCTCCTAGAAACCGGGAGCTCTCCTAGAAAAATTAGAGGGGATTTCGCCGAAAACAAAGAGGTCATGCGCCTTATTTTGTTTTTTATCTGTCTTTCTCTTTCTGCGGCCTCGCAAAATCAATTCATTCAAGGGCTTAAGGCAGGTGAACTTCTGCATACGCGCTTGACCCTTAACTACAAGGTGGTAGTCCGTTACCTCGCAGGCAAGGAGGTATCGCGTCAAATTCTTGATGTGCATACCGGCGAATCCGTAGAGAATCCCGAGCTGATTTCCATGGAAAATGTGGTTGAGGAACGATTTGAGGATCGAGATAATCTGAGCGTTACCCGTTTTGACCTGAACGGGACACCCACCTCTGAAAAAGCGTTCAAGAAATCGGGTAAACGTACGGGAAGGCTTCTTCTCTCGGATGAGGAAATTGAAGCCATTCTCAAATATGACGTGGACGATGAGGATCTTGCCGTTGAAAAAATGGACTGGGATCAGATTATTTTTGAGGATGAAAACTTTGCCAGAGATTCAGTCACACGCTGGAGTACGACCCGCGATTATATGGTGAAATCCGAGTATACCCGCGAAGGCCTTATTCATCTTAGATCTGCCTGGAACAAGCATACCGGGGCCCGAGTGTCCCTAGACCCCAAAATTTACTCTCAAATTATTGATAAGGACATTGTTCAGAACCATCGTGGCTTTATGGAGGTTCACTACAATCTGCTTGGGAAAGTGACGGCTATTCGTTCCTGGGACCGCAAAACCGGTAAGATTCTGGATCCTCCAAAATCCATTCCCTTTAAATCTCATCTTGAAAAGGATCATCTCAAAATGAACTTCGAGGAGCATCGTAGATTTCGTGAAAATTATTTTCTGGACTCCATTCATGGCAAGCCCGTAGTTTTTGAAGAGGGGCATAGTCTGTTTAAGGATAAACACCGCGATTACCAGTTCCTAAAGTCGGTTTCCTATGCGGGTTTCTCGGCCACGGATGTCCGTGGAAAGGTGGGGCAGGACCGCGGAGGAAGTTATCGCAATATCAATCCCTCTGCCCAAAGACTCAGGGCACGATGGCGACCTGGGAAGTTTCCTGTAAACACGGACTTTCTATCGACTCGATTCACGGCTAGAGCGGATGGTAGCTTTAAAATGAAAGATACATTATTTGGCACCGGTGCAGATATGGATGGCAAGCTTATGCACCTGGATGCCTATGTAAAAAAAGATCTTTTCGCGCGTCAGGACGCCCAAATAGACCTTCTAGCTGGTATTCGAGGAAATTATCATGATCTCTCTTTTCAGGATGGGAGCCGCAGGACAAGTTATTCCGGAGTAACGGCACAACCCATTCTTGGATCAGAGCTGACCTGGTACCCTTATCATTCAGGAACCTTTAAACTCAGTATGCTGGCCACTCGTTTTCATTTGGGCGGCATTGCCACTACCAGTGTACGTTCCGGCATTGAGATGCGTCACCAACTTCCGCTTTCTCTAAGTGCGCTCATCGAAGGTCTGGATCTGGCTCTTGGCTATCGTCGCCATGACTACAGCCTGCGCACGGATACCGATAATTTAAACGAAGTCGGACTCGATTCTGATTTTCGCGGAGCCTACCTGGAAGTTCAGACAAGGTTTTAGGGAAGTAAAAGAATCAGTTATTTATAGACTTCCAAATTTTCGAAGTTGGCAGGGATATCAAAGCCTCCCATTCCAAACTCTCCGCCGGTGAAGGTGGAGTCCTTGGCGGTGAAGACCTCTTCTCCGTCGACATAGAAGGTGAAATTGCTGCCCTTGACATCCACGGCCATATTGAACTTGCGGTCGACCCCGTCTTTTAGGGTGGCTGTCTTTAGGACGGACCGGTTTCCATTTTCATATTTTAGAAAACGAACTTGATCTCTTGAATCGATATTGATAGCGAGGAAGTTTTTATCGTCTTGTTTTTTAAGAACCATACCAACACTGTTTTTAGTGCTCGATAGCTTATTGAAATGTGTTTCAACATCCACCTTGGCAAAAAATCGATTTCCTGGCTTTTTAGTGGTGACAAAATGATTTTTCTCTTTGGGGCTGGCCTTTGAATCATGCAAAAAGCTTAGTTTTCCAGCCGTAATCGAAAAGCGTCCAGCACTACCATCACGGACCTGTGGATTTTCTCCAAAGGGTTTGTTGGTAAAAAGTCGCAAAGACGAAGAAAGGCTATTCAGGCTACTTGTAGCGCTACCGACTTGCATGATCTTTTCCTCCTGAGGGTCTACTCTTGTTGAGCGTCTGTACCCAGATTTTCCAGTTAGAGAAAAATTTCTCTATGGATTGATGGGTGCTTCTTAGAAATATATCGTCAAAGCGGATCGTACCTCTTAAACGGGGCAGGTTGTCAATCAGGTCCTGAATATGGCCTTGACCTTCCAGGAACTCCATCAAACTCCGCGCCTGAACATAAAATGCTTTTGAGTCTGGATGGGTGAGAGGATTGGTTTCACCGGCCTCAGGCCCAAGAAGTTGTTTTTGCTTACGCACGTCTAAAAGAATCTCCCTGGCCTGCATTCTTGGACCGGATGGTTCCATATAGGAAGCCATGCCTTCGTGAAACCAGGAGGGGATCGATGGGTGATCCCCCGTGAGAAGGCGGATCAAATGGTGGGTATATTCATGATAGAGGGTGTCCTTGAGTTGTTTTGGATCTGAGAAGCGGTTGACTCGTCCTAAAGGAATTCGTATTTCCAGGGATGCTCCATCGCTAACCCCGGCCACGGAAGCTTGTGTTTGGGTGAGATCATGAAAATCGGTCTCGGTTAAGAATAATACCCTGGTTAACCCCCTTGGGAAATAATGAAATATCTCTCCTAGCTCAAGATAGATGGACTCTAAAATGGAGACGATCTGGCCTTTGAATCTTTCGTATTGGCGGTCTTGAATGAGGACATGAAAGCTCGAAGAGAAGGTCTCTGAGTAGTTGTCTTGAATCTCCAGGGCTTTGAGGGCCTGGTTCTTGACGCGTGATAGTGCTTCCGTGAGGGGCTTGATTTCTTCTAATTTTAGCAGGCTATCCAGGCTGCCTCGATAGTCCTGAGCTTTCATCTGCACTAGCGCCAGGTCTTCAAGTAGGTTTGAATTTCCAGGAAACCTGAGCAGGGCATTATTGAGTCCCTGCATGGAGAGAACATAGTCCTGAAGACGGGCCTGAGCCCTGGCAATACTGCGGTGGGCTCGAATCCGCAGATCTCCGTCCAATCGGTCTAGAACTGTACGCGCCGTATGTATGGATTCAAAGGCTTGATTATCTTCCAGATAAACCTCTGAGAGGGCCAGGATGATCTCGGGCTTTCCCGGCTCAAACTCAAGTGCGGATTCCAGATCTTCAAGGCTTCTAGAATAGTTTTTATTTTCTCTGAAATTTAGGCCACGATGGTAGTGAAAATGGGCAAAAAACCGCGCTAAATCCTCACGTGTACTGGGTTGCTTTTCCTCCAGGTTGAGAAGTTTTAGAGCGGCTGGAAAATTTTTACTCTGAATCAGTCCTTCATATTTCTCAAGGCGCACTACCTGGGAGTTTTTTGATTGAGCCAAGACACTAGGTTCGTTCATTAAGAACCCGCAGAAACAAACTAGAAAACAAATAAAACTTTCTTTCATTCCTATGATTCCCTCTTACTCTAGTTTCTTTCCTTGTTATCCTGCAATTATATTTCTTTGGCAGTAGAATAAGAACCGTCATCCTATGCAATTTTTCCTGGATGTTTAGAGAGCCCTTGGGGGGGGTATGCGACTCTCGAAAGCTTTTCGCAAATATTTTCTGATTGTACTTCTCGGTTTTACAGGCTTTGTAGGACTGGGTATCTCCCTGCTCAATGCCCTTTTCCTCGATTATATGGGCTCATCATTAAATGGAGCCAGGTATGGAAATTTTCAAATTGATAGCGGGACAATTGAAGGTGGACTTCTTAGCGGCTTTAATCTTTCAGATCTAAAAGTGACTGGTAGCCAGAGTGAAGAGGTGCTGAGCATTGGCTCAGTTTTTATAAAGGTTCGCCCTCTGGAGCTATTTGATCGGGTCTTATTCATTGATCAGGCTAGATTGAGTCAAATTCGTGCCCCCGTGAAAAACCTCAATGAGTTTTTTCGCCGTTTGCTGGGGGTGATGGAGTCTCAGACTACCCACGGAGGGGGGTTTTTTAGAAAAGTTGTCTGCTCTCAAACGCATTTTGTTGACCTTGAATTGATTAATCCACTGGATCTATTCCTGTCGGACCAACGTCAGATGCTTGGGGAAATTGGACTGAAACTTAGGAAAGAGACGCGGCTTCAAGGCAGCATTATTCAGGGTAGAAAGATGATTCGGGTTTTTGCCAGTGTGCGAGATGAGGGAGCCCGGTCCGGTGAGAAACTACTTCCCATAAAAATGGAGCTACACTATGACCCCGTCAGCACAGAAGGAGAGATTTCGTTTCAGGCTGAAGGAGCCCCTTTGCGCAAAATCTTTAGTGTCCGTGATCTTCAAACTGAGGGCTCCGTGACCCTCGAGAGCCGATTGCACTTCTCCACTCATGGCTCTGAGGTGGGAGAGAACCCTGCGGTTTTGGATCTCTTTGAAGGGGTTCGTATGTATTATTCTCTCCACGGAGAGGGGCGCTTATTCGCACGAAGTCTCCGCTATCAAAATGCCCGTGTAAAAGACCTCTATATCAAGGGACTTTGGACTCATAAAGGCTTTTCAGTTCAACACTCCGAGGCTCAGTTTTTAGGTTCACGTATCCAGGGTGCCTATAAATATGAGAAGGAAAATCCGCATCAATATCAACTGCGGTTTACCAAAGTTGCCCTGCATGAACTTCTAGATCTCCTTGAAATTCCCTCTCTGGCCAAGGATCTTAAGGGGCGCTTCTCATTTGAGGTGCGGGGGGGGGCTGAGGGACTCAGTTTTAGTCCCGTAAAAGTGCATTCGCTTGAATTTTTAGAATCG